>NZ_JBPJWR010000007.1:0-123387 GCF_054108085.1 Flintibacter sp. SJQ-8 | reverse complement strand
GCCGCCTGACCCCGGAGGGGGCGGGGGACCTTCACGTGGCCTTTGAGCAGTTGAAGGAAAAGCTGGCGGGGGAGGGCCTGTTTGCCCCGGAGCACAAAAAGCCCCTGCCGCCCATGCCGAAGACCATCGCCCTGATCACCTCGCCGGTAGGCGCGGCGGTGCGGGATATGCTGCGCATCTTAAAGGCCCGGTGGCCCATGGCCCAGGTGCGGGTGCTGCCCGTGCGGGTTCAGGGGGAGGGGGCAGCGGAGGAGATCTCAGCCGCCATCGCCTGGTGCGACCGGGAGAAGGCCGCCGACCTCATCATCACGGGCCGGGGCGGCGGGTCCATGGAGGACCTGTGGGCCTTTAACGAGGAGATCGTGGCCCGGGCCATCTATCGCTGCCGCATCCCGGTGATCTCCGCCGTGGGCCACGAGCCCGACGTGACCATCGCCGACTATGTGGCCGACCTGCGGGCCGCCACGCCCTCTAACGCCGCCGAGCTGGCCGTGCCCGACCAGAACGAGGTCTATGGCCGCCTGCTCAGTCTGGAAAAGCGGCTGGAGGGGGAGATAGACCACCGGCTGGCCCAATACCGCCGCCGCCTGGACCGCCTGGCCAAGAGCCGGGCCATGACCCAGCCGGGGGCCTATTTTCAGACCAAGCGGCTGCTGCTGGACTATCAGAGCCGCCGTTTAAATCAGGCGCTGGAGCGCACCGTGGCCCAGAACCGAGAGCGGCTGGCCGGTCTGGCCGCCGCCCTGGACGCCATGAGCCCCATGAAGGTGCTGGGCCGGGGCTATGCCATCGCCCGAGACGGGGAGGGCCGGGTGCTCTCCTCTGTGAAACAGACCGGGGCGGGGGAGAAGCTGACCCTCCGCCTGGCCGACGGCAGCCTGCGCTGCCACGTAGACCAGGTCCAGGGACCGGAACAGGAGGTTTGACTATGGCTGCAAGAAAAAAGTTGGATTTTGAAGCGTCCATGACCCGGCTGGAGGAGATCGTCTCTCAGCTGGAGCAGGGGGACGCCCCCCTGGAACAGGCCATGACCCTGTTCGAGGAGGGGGCCAAGCTGCTGCGGGAGTGTACCAAGCAGTTGGACCAGGCGGAGCAGAAGGTAAGTCTGCTCACGGCGGACGAGAACGGCCAGCCCGTGGAGCAGCCCTTCGCCGGGGAGGAGCCGCAATGAACCAGAATTTTGAGACCGTCCTGAACCAGGACCGGGCCCTGATTGAGGACCGCCTGGCGGAGTTGTTCCGCCAGGATACCCGCTACGCCTGTTTGCAGGAGGCCATGGAGTATTCCCTGTTGGCCGGGGGCAAGCGGGTCCGGCCTGTGCTGACGCTGGAGGCCTGCCGCATGTGCGGCGGAGCGGTGGAGGACGCCCTGCCCTTCGCCTGCGGCGTGGAGATGATCCACACCTATTCCCTCATCCACGACGACCTGCCCGCCATGGACGACGACGATTTGCGCCGGGGCCGCCCCACCAACCACGTGGTGTATGGCGAGGCCACGGCCATTCTGGCGGGGGACGGCCTGCTCACGGCGGCCTTCGGCCAGCTGACCAAGGCAGAACTGCCCCCGGAGCGCATCGTCTCCGCCGTGGCCACCCTGTCCGCCGCCGCCGGTCCCGCCGGGATGGTGGGCGGTCAGGCCCTGGACATGGCCGGGGAGGGCCACGCCCTCAGCCGGGGAGAGCTGGAGCTGCTGCAAAGCCTGAAGACGGGGGCCCTCATCTCGGCGGCCACCCAACTGGGCGGCATCGCCGCCGGGGCCACCCAGGAGCAGCTGAAGCAGCTGGACCGGTATGCCCAGGCCCTGGGTCTGGCTTTCCAGGTGCGGGACGACATGCTGGACGTCATCAGCTCCGACCAGGAGCTGGGCAAGCCCGTGGGCTCTGACCGGGCCAACGAGAAGAGCACCTTTGTCAACGCCTTGGGTCTGGAGAACTGTGCCCAGCTGGTGGAGAAGCTGAGCCAGCAGGCGGCGGACGCCCTGGCGGACTTTGACCAGCCGGAGTTTCTGGTCTGGCTGGCCCACGCCCTGGCGGGCCGAAAGCAGTAACGGGGAACCTGACGAAAGAGAGCCCCATAGGGGGAGGAAGATAGATTGAAAGAGACAGAAGAGTATCGCCCGCTGCTGGCCGGGATCTCTGACCGGGAGGGGACGGAGCTTTGCGCCCAGCTGCGGCAGGAGCTGGTGGACGACGTGTCCAAAACGGGGGGCCATCTGGCCTCTAACCTGGGCGCGGTGGAGCTGACGGTGGCCATCCACCGGGTGTTTGACACCCGGCAGGACCGCCTGGTCTTCGACGTGGGCCACCAGTGCTACTGCCACAAGATCCTCACCGGGCGGCGGGAGGCCATGGCCACCCTGCGGCAGTATGGCGGCATCGCCGGTTTTCCCAAGCCGGTGGAGAGCGTCCACGACGCCTTCATCGCCGGACACGCCTCCAACTCCGTGGCGGTGGCTTTAGGCATGGTCCGGGCGCGCCAGGCTTTGGGGGAGCACTATAAGGTCATGGCCCTCATTGGCGACGGCGCCCTCACCGGCGGTCTGGCCTATGAGGGGCTGTCCAACGCCGGGGCATGCGGCCAGCAGCTGCTGGTCATTTTGAACGACAACGGCATGTCCATCACCACAAACGTGGGGGCGGTGGCCGACCACCTGGCCCGGCAGCGGCTGAAGCCCCAGTATCTCACCTTCAAGCGGTACTACCGCCGGGTGATGAATTCCGGCAAGATAGGCCGCAAGGTATACCGCTTTACACATAAGGTAAAGCAGGCCTTGAAGCAGAGCCTGCTGCCGTGCAGTATGTTCGAGAACATGGGCTTTAACTATGTGGGGCCGGTGAACGGCCACGACCTGACCGGACTGACCCGCGCCCTGCGCTATGCCCGGGAGCTGAACGAGCCTGTGCTGCTCCACGTGAAAACGGTGAAGGGCAAGGGCTATGCCCCGGCGGAGGAGAACCCGGACGCCTTTCACGGCGTGTCCCCCTTCGACCCGGCCACAGGCAAGTCCAAAAAGAAGTCGGGGGAGAACTTCTCCGCCGTCTTTGGCCGCACCCTCACCCAGCTGGCCCAGCAGGACCGGCGGGTGTGCGCCATCACCGCCGCCATGATGAGCGGCACGGGGCTTTCTCAGTTCCAGGCCGCTTTCCCGGAGCGCTTCTTCGACGTGGGCATCGCCGAGGGCTGCGCCGTCTCCATGGCCGCCGGAATGGCCAAGCAGGGCGCGATCCCCGTGTTCGCCGTCTATTCCAGCTTCCTTCAGCGCTCCTATGACATGCTCATCCACGACGTGGCCATTGACAAGCTCCACGTGGTGCTGGGCGTAGACCGGGCCGGACTGGTGGGGGAGGACGGCGAGACCCACCACGGCGTGTTCGACGTGGCCTTTTTAGACAGCGTCCCCGGCATGACGGTGCTGGCGCCGTCCAGCTATGCCGAGCTTGCTGGGATGCTGGAGCAGGCCGTCCTCCATGTGGACGGCCCGGTGGCCATCCGCTACCCCCGAGGGGGCGAGGGGGCCTATCATGGCGACGCCGGACCCGGCCACGCCGCCGTGCTGCGCCAGGGGAGTGACATCACCCTGGTGAGCTATGGCATCCTGATCAACGACGTGCTGGAGGCCGCCGAGCTTCTGGCCGCAGAGGGCGTCCAGGCGGAAGTGGTGAAATTGAATGTCATCACCCCTCTGGACCCGGAGCTGGTATTGGAATCGGTAAAGAAAACAAAAGTTTTGTTGACCGTTGAGGACAGTGCCGCCCACAGCAGCGTGGGGGAGCGGCTGGCCGCCGCCGTGGCGGAGGCCGGTTTGAGGGCCAAGGTCCTCTGCCGCACCAGCGGCGACAAATTCGTGACCCACGGAGCGCTCAGCTGCCTGAAGCAGGAGCTGGGACTGGACAGCGCCGGGATTTTCCGCGCGGCGCTGGAGGAGGTGCGCAAGCATGGCTAAAAAACGCTTGGACGTGGCCATGGTGGAGCAGGGCCTGGCGGAGAGCCGCCAAAAGGCCCAGGCCATCATCATGGCCGGACAGGTCTATGTCAACGGCCAGAAAGTAGATAAGGCGGGGGCCCCGGTGACGGAGGACGCCGCCATCGAGGTGCGGGGGAAGACCCTGCGCTATGTCAGCCGGGGTGGCCTGAAGCTGGAGAAGGCCATGCAGCTGTGGCCCATCACCCTGAAGGGCTTTATCTGCGCCGACATCGGGGCCTCCACCGGGGGCTTTACCGACTGCATGCTGCAAAACGGGGCGGAGAAGGTCTACGCCGTGGATGTGGGCTATAACCAGCTGGACTGGCGGCTGCGCACCCACCCCCAGGTGGTGTGCATGGAACGGACCAACGCCCGCTATCTCACCGCTGAGCAGATCCCCCAGCCCCTGAACTTCTTCTCAGTGGACGTGTCTTTTATTTCCCTGAACCTGATCCTGCCCGCCGTGCGGCCCCTGATGGCCGAAGGGGGCGAGGGGGTCTGCCTGGTCAAGCCCCAGTTCGAGGCGGGAAAGGACAAGGTGGGCAAAAAGGGCGTGGTCCGGGACCCCCAGGTCCATCTGGAGGTGCTGGAGCAGTTTTTGATCCACGCCGCCAACGCTGGTTTTGGTGTAAAGGATATTACCTTTTCACCCATTAAGGGGCCTGAGGGGAACATCGAATACTTAGGCTATCTCACCACCCGGGAGGTGCCGCCCTACGCCGGGGATCTGGCCGCCCTGGTAGAGCAGTCCCACAGCGCCTGGAAGGAGGCCGAGGGATGAAGATCGTCCTCAGCTCCAACCCCTACCGGGACCGGGGTCTGAAAGCGGCCCTGGAGGCCCAGCGCATCTTAGAGCGGGCCGGGGCCAAGACCGCCCTGTGCCTGCCCTTTGTCCCCAAGAAGGGGGACCGGGTGGAGGTGCCCCGCCACGCCAACCTGAGTGTGCTGGCCCGGGAGCTGCCCACCGCCGACCTGCTCATCTGCTTCGGCGGGGACGGGACCCTGCTCCACGCCGCCCGGGACGCCACCCTTCACGGCGTGCCCATCCTGGGCGTGAATATGGGCAGCGTGGGCTTTATGGCCGAGCTGGAGCGCACGGAGCTGAACCAGCTGGCCAGTCTGGCCCAGGGCCGCTATACCACCGAGCAGCGGATGATGCTGGACGTGCGGGTGTTCCGGGGGGAGAAGCTGATGAGCGAGGATCTGGCTCTGAACGATGCGGTGATCTCTAAGGGCTCCATCGCCCGGGTGGTGGAGCTGGATGTGCTGGCGGACCGGACCCTGGTCACCTCGGTGACGGGGGACGGAGTCATCGTGGCCACCCCCACCGGGTCCACCGCCTATTCCATGGCGGCGGGGGGACCCATCGTAGAGCCCACCTCTCAGGCCATCATCGTCACTCCCGTGTGCGCCCACCGGCTCACCGCCCGGGCCATGGTGCTGTCCATGGACCGCGTGGTGACCATCGCCCTGCCCAAGACGGCACGCAAGTGTTTATACTTGTCAGTTGACGGAGGAAAGGCCATCCGCTTGAACGGCGGAGACCGGGTGGAGGTGAAGCGGTCCCGCCACTCTACCCAGCTGGTGCAGCTGACCCACCGGAATTTCTATCAGCTAGTCAATCAGAAGTTAGGAGGCGCAGCCCAATGAAAAATGCCCGCCAGGCGGAGATCTTGAACATCGTCCAGTCCACAGAGGTGGAGACCCAGGAGCAGCTGCTCTCTGCACTAAAGGCAAAAGGCTTTACAGCTACTCAGGCCACAGTGTCCCGGGACATCAAGGAGCTGCGCCTGGTGAAGGAGCTTACCGGCCAGGGGAAGTACCGCTATGCGGCCACAGACCGGAAAAGCTCCGCCGGGACGGACACCCGGCTGCGGAATATTTTTAAGGAGGGCGTCACGTCGGTGGACGTGGCCCAGAACATCGTGGTGGTGCGCACCATGCCCGGACTGGCCTCCGCCGCCTGCTCCGCTCTGGACGGGATGGACATCCCCGGCATGGTGGGCAGTCTGGCGGGGGATGACACGGGCATCCTCATCATGCGGGACAACAGCGCCGCCCAAAAGTTCAGCAGCGAGGTCCACAAGCTGCTCACCTGACCCCCGGTTCCAGAAGGAGGGACGTAACACCCCATGCTTTCCTTGTTGCACATTGAAAATATCGCCATCATCGAGTCGGCGGACATCCGCTTTGACAGCGGGCTGAACGTCCTCACCGGCGAGACGGGGGCGGGCAAGTCCATCGTCATCGACGCCATCAGCGCCGTGCTGGGCCAGCGGACCAGCCGGGAGCTCATCCGCACCGGGGCCAAGTCCGCCCTGGTCACGGCGGTGTTCACCGGTCTGCCGCCCCTGGCCTGGCTGGCCGACAACGGCGTGGACCAGGGGGAGGAGCTGCTGCTCCAGCGGGAGATCCAGGGGGACGGGCGCAACGCCTGCCGCCTGAACGGACGGCCCATCACCGTGGCCCAGATGCGGGAGCTGGGCCGCTGCCTGCTGGACATACACGGCCAGCACGACGGCCAGCAGCTGCTGGACCCCGCCTGCCACCTGGCCTATCTGGACCGCTTTGGCCGCACCCTGCCCCTGCTGGAGGACTATCAGGCCGCCTTTGCCCAGGTCAGCCGCATCCGAAAGGAGATCGCCGGGCTGAAAATGGACGACGCGGAGCGCTCCCGCCGGGTGGACACCCTGCAATTTCAGATCCGGGAGCTGGAACGGGCTGAGCTGACGCCAGGGGAGGATGAGGAGTTATCTGCCCGCCGCCGCCTGCTCCAAAGCTCCGGCAAGTTGATGGACGGCCTTCAGGAGGGCCTGATGGCCCTGTCCGGCGGGGAGGACAGCTCCGGGGCCTGCGACCTCATCGCCCAGGCGGAGGGGGCCCTGCGGAGCATCGTCCGCTATGACCCAAGTCTGGAGGAGCTGGCCGAGCAGCTGTCCAGCCTGCGTTCTGCCGCCGACGACGCGGCGGAGCTGCTGCGGGATCAGACCCGGGAGATGGAGTTCTCCCCCGATGAGCTGGACCAGTTGGAGAGCCGCCTGGACGTGATCTATCGCCTGAAAAAGAAATATGGCTCCACCGTGGCCGAGATGCTGGACTATCTGGAGCGCTGCCGCCGGGAGCTGGACCAGATCGAGTTTGCCGACGACGCCATCGCCCGCCTGGAAAAAGACCTGGCGAAGGCGAAAAAGGCCGCTCTGGAACGGGGCCAAAAGCTGAGCGCGGCCCGGAAAAAGGCCGCCAAGGCCCTCCAGGCCCGGGTCCAGGACGAGCTGCGCCAGCTGGACATGCCCAAGGTACAGTTCGAGACCGAGTTCAGCCCCAGCCAGGGGGAGGACGGCATGGAGGCGGGGGGCCTGGAGCAGGCCCAGTTCCTCATGTCCGCCAACGTGGGCGAGGCCCTCAAGCCCATCCACAAGATCGCCTCCGGCGGCGAGCTGGCCCGCATCATGCTGGCCCTGAAAAACGTGCTGGCGGAGGACGACGGCATCGGCAGTCTGGTCTTTGACGAGGTGGACACCGGCGTGTCAGGCCGGGCCGCCCAGAAGATCGCCGAGAAAATGGCCCAGGTGGCCCGGCGCAAGCAGGTGCTGTGCGTCACCCATCTGCCCCAGATCGCCGCCATGGCCGACACCCATTTCTCCGTGGAGAAGGGGGAACGGGGCGGGCGGACCTATACCCACGTGGCCCGTCTGGACCGCCCGGGCCGGGAGCAGGAGCTGTCCCGGCTGATGGCGGGCAGCGCCCTCACCGATGCCCTGCGCCAGAGCGCCGCCGAGCTGCTGAGCCGGGCTGAAAAATACCGGGCCAATTTAAAATAAATAAGCGACAAAAATGCCGTGTACCGAAGTTTTTCCGGTACACGGCATTTTCTGTCTTGATGTTAGGCCACGGTGAAGAACTGGGCCAGTTGGCCATACAGGATAAAGGCCATGCCAATGGGGGCGATGACCCGGATGGCGAAGATATAGAACCGGTAGAGCCGGGGGGAGAAGGGATTGTCCCGCTCCATCACCTCGTCCCGGATGGTGCCGGGGCCGATCTTCCAACCCACCAGCAGGGTCATGATCAAAGCGCCCAGGGGCATGGCCACGCCCTCGGAAATGAAGTCCATAAAGTCCAGCCAGGAGGCGGCCAGGTTCCGTCCCGTCTGATGGAAGGGGACCCACAGTCCGTTGGACCCCAGGCCGTCCACCGCGACCAGGGTGCTCACGGCCATGACGGCCAGGCAGACCAGGCCCACAATGCGGCTGCGGTTGGGCTTGTGGCCCTTCAGGGCGGCGTGGTCCAGGAAGAAGGTGACCATGACCTCGGTGAGGGCGATGGCGGAGGTGATGGCCGCCAGAGAGACCAGCAGATAGAACAGCACCCCGAACAGGGGACCGGCAGTGCCCATGGCGTTGAACACGTCCTGAAGGGTGATGAACAGCAGCTTGGGTCCGGCCAGTTCCGCCCCGGAACCGCCCAGAGCGAAGGCGGCGGGCAGCACCGCCATACCGGCCAGAATGGCCACCAAGGTGTCAGAGATGATAATGAGGGCGGAGTTTTTCACCAGGTTCTCCTGCTTGCTGAGATAGGAGCCATAGGTGACGGTGATGCCCATGGCCAGGGACAGAGAGAAGAACATCTGCCCGCCCGCAGCGGAGAGCACCCCGAGAAAATCCTCCTTGAACATCGTGAAGTTGGGGGCAAACATAAATTTCAGTCCGTCGATCGCCCCGGGCAGGGTCAGCGCCCGGATGATGACGATGACCAGCATAACAAACAGGGCGGGCATACCCACTTTATTGAAGCGCTCGATGCCGTCTTTGATGCCGCCGCGGATGATCAAAAAGCAGATGGCGATGAACAGGAACGTGAACAGCAGAGCCATGGGCTGGTCGGTGAGCATGTTGTGAAAGGACTCCGCACCGGACAGGTGCGACAGCTGGGACAGCCCCAGCAGCTCCCCTAAGTTCAGCGCCGCATATTCCATGCAGTAGCCGCCCAGCACCGTGTAAAAGCTGAGGATCAGGAAGGGGGAGAGCATGGCCAGCCAGCCGATAAAGGTCCCCACGCCGCCCCCCAGGCGCTGATAGCTGACGATAACGCTGCGGCCCACCTTGCGGCCAATGGCCAGCTCTGAGAGCATGATGGGAAAGCCGATGAGGGCGGCCAGGATCACATAGACCAGCAGAAAGGGAAACCCGCCGCTGGCCCCCATTTTATACGGAAAAGCCCAGATATTGCCCAGCCCCACGGCGGCTCCCACCGTGGCCATCAGAAAGCCGAAATTGCTCCCCCATTGGCCGCGATGGTGTTGATGTTGATGTTCCATTTTTTCCTCCTAATTTCTTCTCCGGCATACAGCCGTCTTTTTCAATACATGTTATGTTACCAGAATGACTATAATTTCGTCAAGGAAAAATAGGCGTTTTTTATCGTTTCTGTACATTCTCTGCGGTCGGAGGGAAGATTTTTCTTGCCAGAGGGGAGCGCCTGTTGTAAAATTAGGTATCCAGAAAAATTGGAGGGAAGGATATGAAACGAAACGTGCTCCTGGCGATCCTGGCTGTTCTGGCTGTGTGCGTCTGCGCCGGGGTATACTTTTATCTTCAGGAGGATGGCTGTCTCGCTCAGACCTCCGCAAAACCGGTGATCTACCTCTACCCCAGGGAGGAGACCAACGTAGACGTGACGCTGGACTATGACGGACGTCTGACCTGCACCTATCCCAAGTACACGGGCGGCTGGTCCGTGACGGCCCGGCCTGATGGGACCCTCACCGATGGAGCCGGACAGAGCTACAACTATCTCTATTGGGAGGGGGAGGACCGGAATGAGTACGACTTCTCCCGGGGCTTCTGCGTGGCCGGGGCGGATTCCGCCGCCTTTTTAGAGGATGCCCTGGCCCGGCTGGGCCTCACCCGGCGGGAGGCCAACGAATTTATCGTCTTCTGGCTGCCCCAGCTGGAGGAGAACCCCTATAACCTGATCGCCTTCCAGACCGATGCCTACACCGACCACGCCCGGCTCACCGTCACCCCGGAGCCGGACACGGTGCTGCGGGTATTCATGGCCTGGAAGCCACTGGACGCTCCCGTAGAGATCGAGGCGCAGCCCCTCACTGCCCCAACTCGGGAGGGCTTCACCCTGGTGGAGTGGGGCGGCAGCCGGGTGGATTGAGCTTGTATTGACGGGACAAAAATCCCGCGAACTGTGTATTGACAACGCATCCAAACTGTGCTATAAATCTAAATACTGCATACTGCGACGAAAAGGAACAGTAGCGGCGGGCAGCCTGCGCAGAGAGCCTTCGGTCTGGTGCAACGGAGGAGAGGAGCCCGCGGTGAATACCCCTTGGAGCAGCCGCCCGAACCGCTTATGGATGCGCAGTAGGGGACAGGCCGGGCCGCGCCCGTTACCGCGCCGGAGTCAAGCACTCCAAAAGGCTCTGCCCTGCGAGGGGCCAGGCGACCAGAGGTGGTACCGCGTTTTCACGCCCTCTGTCCGATTTTGCCGGACAGAGGGCGTTTTTCGTTTGAAAAGGAGGCGTGTCCCATGCAGCGGCACACGGGAACCATATGTATTTTCCTGGCTGCGGTGCTCTACAGCATCGGCGGACTGTGCATGAAGGTGATCCCCTGGAGCGGCCTGTCCATCAACGGGGCCCGCACCGGCATCGCTTTGATCGTACTGGCCATCTATCTGGCGGTCATCCGTCACCCCCTGCGGATGAACCGGTGGGTGGCCCTGGGCACCATGTTTATCTTCCTGACCAATGCGCTCTTTGCTATGGCCAACAAGATGACCACAGCGGCCAACGCCATCGTGCTGCAATTCACCGCTCCCATCTTCGTCATCCTGTTCAGCATCTTCGTCTTCCGCAAAAAACCGGGGGCACTGGATCTGGCTGCCTGCGCCCTGGTCTTTGGGGGCGTGATCTTCTTTTTCTTGGACAGCCTGACCATGGGCGGGGGACTGGGCAACGTTGTCGCCCTCATCTCCGGTGCGACTTACGCCGGGGTGTTCCTGATGAACGAGCTGCCCGACAGCGACCCCATCTCCTCGGTGTTCTGGGGGGATGTGCTGTCCGCTCTCACCGGGCTGCCCTTCCTATTGAAAGAGACGGAGTTTCCCACCACGGCCCTGGTCAGCGTCGTGGTCCTGGGCGTGTTCCAGGTGGCCTTTGCCTATATCCTGCTGACCATCGGCCTGAAAACCACCCCGCCGGTGACGGCCAGCCTGGTCTCCGGCATCGAGCCGGTACTCAACCCCATTCTGGTGGCCCTGTTCTATGGGGAGACAATGGGGCGCTTTGCCCTGATCGGCGCCGCCATCGTCGTTTTCGGCGTGGTTGGCTATAACGTGCTGCTGGCGAAGAAGCCAGCCGAAGAAAAAAGTTGAAAATCCACACACATTGAGATAAGGAGAGAATCAAATGACTTGCTATGAGGAACTGAAAGCCCGCGGCCTGATCGCTCAGGTCACCAACGAGGAGGAGATCTCCAAGATGATCAACGAGGGCAAGGCCGTGTTCTACATCGGCTTTGACCCCACCGCCGACTCCCTGCACGTGGGCCACTTTATGGCCCTGTGCCTGATGAAGCGGCTGCAGATGGCTGGAAACCAGCCTATTGCCCTCATCGGCGGCGGCACCGGCATGATCGGCGACCCCTCCGGCCGTACCGACATGCGGAAGATGATGACCCCCGAGACCATCCAGCACAACTGCGACTGCTTCAAAAAACAGATGGAGCGGTTCATCGAGTTTGGTGAGGGCAAGGCCCGGATGATCAACAACGCCGACTGGCTGCTGAAGCTGAACTATGTGGAGGTTCTGCGGGAGGTGGGCTCCTGCTTCTCCGTGAACAACATGCTGCGGGCCGAGTGCTATAAGCAGCGCATGGAGAAGGGCCTGAGCTTTTTGGAGTTCAACTATATGATCATGCAGTCCTATGATTTCTACTATCTGTTCCAGCACTACGGCTGCAACATGCAGTTCGGCGGCGACGACCAGTGGTCCAACATGCTGGGCGGCACCGAGCTTATCCGCCGCAAGCTGGGCAAGGATGCCCACGCCATGACCATCACCCTGCTGCTGAACTCCGAGGGCAAGAAGATGGGCAAGACCGCCAACGGCGCGGTCTGGCTGGACCCCAACAAGACCTCTCCCTATGACTTCTATCAGTATTGGCGCAACGTGGGCGATGACGACGTGCTCAAGTGCCTGCGGATGCTCACCTTCCTGCCCCTGGAGCAGATCGACGAGATGGACAAGTGGGAGGGCAGCCAGCTGAACACCGCCAAGGAGATTTTGGCCTTTGAGCTGACCAAGCTGGTCCACGGCGAGGAGGAAGCTACCCGCGCTCAGAACGCCGCCAAGGCCTTGTTCGTGGGCGGCGGCGACATGAGCAACGTGCCCGCCACCACTCTGACCCAGGATGACCTGACCGACGGTGCCATCGGCGTGCTGGGACCTGATGGTCAAGTGCAAGCTGGCCCCCTCTAAGAAGGAGGCCCGCCGCCTGGTGGAGCAGGGCGGCGTGGAGGTCAACGGCGAGAAGGTCGCCGCCCCCACCGTCAGCTACACCGCTGCAGATTTGACCGGCGAGGGCCTGCTCATCAAGAAGGGGAAGAAGGTCTATCACCGGGCGCAGATGTAAGCCCCTGTGGGAAAATACAGCGCATGAGAAAAGAACAGCCGCAGCAGTTCAAAAGCTTGCTGCGGCTGTTCTTGTATTCAGCCGTGCTGTGTGATACTATGAGGTCAGAGAGAACGACAAACTCGAATTTATATATAAAGGAGAATATTGATGAAACTGTTTTTATGTTCGCACTTTTCAAGTGTAGGAAGTCTGATAAAGGAAGAAATTGAAAATAAAAAAGTCACATTTATTCCAACAGCTTCGCTGCGTGAAGGCTACACCGGTTATGTCGGCTCGGCTCGAAAATTATTCAAAAAGTTGGGAGCAATCGTAACTGAAATTGATATTTCAACGGAGGCTTATTCAACGATACAGTCTGTTTTTGAAGATGCGGATGTGATATATTTTACCGGCGGGAAATTCCTTTTTCCTTATAGACCAGCTCCGTAAAACGGGAACGGATGAGCTGTTGAAGAAAGAATTGGCAAAGGGAAAACTGATGATTGGTGAATCGGCAGGCGCGATTATATGCGCTCCAAGCATCCAATATATCGAGCAAATGGATGAAAAGCCGGAGGATTACTCACAAGAAGATGATGCAGGGCTTGATTTGATTGATTTCTATGTTCTTCCGCATTATCTTACAGCACCATTTAAGAAAGTTACCGAGAAAATAATGACTGAGTTTTCGGATTTGAATCTATGCCCAATTAACAACCGTCAGGGAATTGTAATTGATGGTGAAGGTTCAAAGGTTATTTGCAAAGACTAATTTGAAAATTCCAGTTTGTAACGCTGAAAAATCAAAATATAAGGAGGTCATATCAGCTTTTCAATATTATTGCTTCTCGTATAGGTTATAACGGGTGCGGGGGCCTTTGTCGCATTTAATGGAAGGCACACGCAATCGGCATGGCATTGCTGCTTGTCATGGCGCTTGGTATTTTGATTTTGGGATATCTGTGGGTCCATTCGCCAATGTGATAAATCTCGATGTTGTTATGCACACCCGGAGTGCTGTGGCCAGACGATATAATCAGGCAAAAAATGCAAACAATGCGGTTTTTCAGCCGCATTGTTTGCGCTTGTGCCATCTACAGGCCGGGAGTCTCAAAACTGCCCGATGTCCCGCACCACTGCGCTGGCCAGGACCAGGCCGGCGGCGGCGGGGACAAAGGAGATGGAGCCGGGGGTGGCCCGGCGGGCGGTGGAGCCGGGGCGGGTGTCCTGCCCGGCCGGGGCCTCCGTCTGGATGGGCTGGGCGGGGGAGAGGGGCTCCTCCTGGGAGTAGACCACCTTCAGGTGGTTGATGCCCCGCTTGCGCAGCTCCTTGCGCATCACCCGGGCCAGGGGGCAGCCCTGGGTCTTGCTGATGTCCGTGACCTGAAAGCCCGTGGGGTCCAGCTTGTTCCCCGTGCCCATGGCGCTGATGAGGGGGATGTTCATCCGGGCACACCGCTGGGCGATGTCCAGCTTGGCGGCCACGGTGTCGATGCAGTCCACCACATAGTCATACTGCCCCAGGTCCACCGCGTGGTCTGCGTTCTGGGGCAGATAGAACATGCGGATGGCCCGGACGGTGCAGTCTGGGTTGATGTCCGCCACCCGGCGTGCCAGCACCTCTGCCTTGGGCTGGCCGATGGTGGAGCGGAGGGCGGCCAGCTGGCGGTTTAAGTTGCTCTCGGACACGGTGTCGTCATCGTAGAGGTCCAGGGCACCCACGCCCGCCCGGGCCAGGGCCTCCACGCAGAAGCCGCCCACGCCGCCCACGCCGAACACGGCCACCTTAGCCCGGGCAAGCCGGTCCAGGGGTTCGTCCGATGAGCAGGCGGGTGCGGATAAAGGGGTCAGACATAAAATAGTATCCTCCTTAAAAACGTGGGACAGATAATATCCCCGCCCCGAAAAGCTGGGGCGGGGATATGCGTTTTCTGTAAAGAGCTTTTACTTTACAAGCATGCTCATGTCATACAGTCCGGGGGCGGTGACGCCGGAGATGAACTTGGCGGCCTCCACCGCGCCCTGGGCGAAGATTTCCCGGGAGAGGGCGGTGTGCTTGATCTCCATCACCTCGTCGTGCCCGGCGAAAATGATCTCGTGCTCGCCCACGATGGTGCCCCCGCGGACGGCGGAGATGCCGATCTCCTTCTTGTCCCGGGGCTGGCGGACGCTGTGGCGCTCGAACACATACTCGGTCTCGTGGCCGCAGCTCTGGGCGGCGGCGTCGGCGATCATCAGGGCGGTGCCGGAGGGGGCGTCCACCTTGCGGCGGTGGTGCCGCTCCACGATCTCGATGTCATAGCTGTCGCCCAGCACGCTGGCCGCCTTTTTCACCAGCTCCAGCAGGACGTTGATGCCAAGGGACATGTTGGCGGAGCGGAAAATGGGAGCCTCCAGCGCGGCGGCCCCGATCTGAGCCACCTGCTCCGGGGTATAGCCGGTGGTGGCCAGCACCAGGGGGGTCTTGGTGGTTTTGGCAAACTCCAGCAGGCCGTCCAGCGCGGCGGGGGAGGAGAAGTCGATCACCGCGTCCGCCTTGCCCTGGAACTGGGCGGGGGAGGCGTAGACGGGGAAGCTGCCGTCGCCCGCGCCCATCACGTCGAAGCCCGCCACCACCTCCACCTGGGGATCGGCGGCGCACAGCCCGGCCACCACCCGGCCCATGTGGCCGTTGCAGCCGGAAACGATTATCTTCAGCATGGCAAACGCTCCTTACTTCAGCAGGTCCATCCGCTCCAGAGAGGCGCGGAGCACCGCCAGGTTCTTCTCGGAGATGTCGCACAGGGGCAGGCGCAAGGGACCGGCCTCCATGCCCATCAGGTTCATGGCCGCCTTTACGGGGATGGGGTTCACCTCGCAGAACAGGGCGTCGATCAGGTCCATGTACTGGATCTGGATCTTAGAGGCCTCCTCGAACTTGCCGTCCAGGCACAGGTGGCTCATCTTCACCATCACGTCGGGGGCGATGTTAGACACCACGGAGATGACGCCCTTGGCGCCCAGAGACATCATGGGCACCACCTGGTCGTCGTTGCCGGACCAGATGTAGAAGTCGTCGGGGCAGACATAGCGGGTGTGGGCCAGGAGGGAGAAGTTGCCGCTGGCCTCCTTCACGCCGTTGATCTTGGGGTTCTCAGACAGGACCTTATAGGTGTCGGCGGTGAAGGACACGCCGGTGCGGCTGGGCACATTATAGAGGATAATGGGCAGCTGGGTCCGGTCGGCGATGTACTCATAGTGCTTGATGAGGCCGGTCTGGCTGGCCTTGTTATAGTAGGGAGTGACGTGGAGCAGGGCATCCGCGCCGGAGTCCTCCGCGTGCTGGGACAGATAGACAGCGGCGGAGGTGTCGTTGCTGCCCGCCCCGGCGATGACCTTCACCCGGTGATCCACCCGCTTGACGCAGAACTCCACGGCGGCAATGTGCTCCCGGATGGACATGGTGGCGGACTCGCCGGTGGTGCCGCAGACGCACACGGCGTCCACCCCAGCGGCGATCTGGGCGTCGATCAGACGGCCAAAGGCGTCGTAATTGATGTTTCCGTTCTGGTCAAAGGGGGTGGCCAGGGCGCAGCAGGAGCCGGTAAATACAGGCGTTCTCATAAAAAAACTCCTCTCTTTCAATGGAAAAATATCCCGCTCCGTGGGGAGAAAGGGCAGCTTACTTGTGGTCGATGTAGCCCTTGGCGCACAGCAGCTCGGCCAGCAGCACTGCACCGCCGGCGGCGCCCCGCAGGGTGTTGTGGCTCAGGCCCACGAACTTATAGTCATACTGGGTGTCGGGACGCAGACGGCCCATGGACACGGCCATGCCGCCCTCCAGCTCCCGGTCCAGCTTGGCCTGGGGACGGTCGGGCTCCTCGAAATAGTGGATGAACTGCTTGGGGGCGGAGGGCAGCTCCAGCTCCTGGGGACGACCCTTGAAGTCGGCCCAGTCGGCCTTGATCTGCTCCATGGAGGGCTTCTTCCCGTCGGCGAACTTGACGAACACGGCGGCGGTGTGGCCGTCGGACACGGGGACGCGCAGGCACTGGGCGGTGATGGCGGGGGCGTCGGCCTTGACGATCTTGCCGTTCTCCACGTGGCCCCACACCTTCAGGGGCTCCTGCTCGCTCTTCTCCTCCTCGCCGCCGATGTAGGGGATGACGTTGTCGATCATCTCGGGCCAGCGCTCAAAGGTCTTGCCCGCGCCGGAGATGGCCTGATAGGTGCACACCAGGGCCTTCTCGATGCCATACTTCATCAGGGGGTGCAGGGCTGGGGCATAGGACTGGATGGAGCAGTTGGACTTGACGGCGATGAAGCCCCGCTTGGTGCCCAGGCGGGCGCGCTGGGCGGGGATGACCTCCAGATGCTCGGGGTTCATCTCGGGCACCACCATGGGCACATCATCGGTCCAGCGGTGGGCGGAGTTGTTGGACACCACGGGGCACTCGGCCTTGGCATAGCGCTCCTCCAGGGTGCGGATCTCCTCCTTCTTCATGTCCACGGCGCAGAAGACAAAGTCTACCATGCCGGCGATCTTGTCCACGTCGGCCTGGGCGTCCAGGACCACCATGGACTTGGCCTGCTCGGGGATGGACGTTTTCATAGCCCAGCGGTGGGCAACAGCCTCTTCATAGGTCTTGCCGGCGGAGCGGGGGCTGGCTGCGATGGCGGTGAGCTGGAACCAGGGGTGGTTTTCCATCAGGGTGACAAAACGCTGTCCCACCATGCCGGTGCCGCCAATGACGCCTACTTTATACTTTTCCATACGAAACGACCTCCAAACTATAGCTATGACGGGGGCTTTCCCTTCGTGCGTCGAACGGGGGAGAGGGCTGCGAGGGGAAAAAATAAATCAGCGGCTTTTCAAGCGGCTGATTTTGTACTATAATGTCGGCGTAGGTGTTGTCCGCCGCCGGCAAAATATTCACAAAAGCAGACAGCGCTCCATCAGACCAAACTGATGACAGTCGCAAGGCTGTTAACCTGGCGACCAGAACTCACTCTGCCGGGTGAGGAGTCCTTCGGCGGCCGTCCCCTTTCGGCATGGCTGAAACAGGAACCGGCTCCCTGACCATGCTTACTCCTGTAAGCCGCGACCTCTATCTAGCTAAATTTGAATTTATCCTACCATGTTTCAAATGGGGTGTCAATAGCGCAAACCGGACGAAACAGAGAAATGGAGCAGACCATGAAGAAAAAAATTATGCAGCTTGCCGCTGTTTTCCTTGCAATGACAATGTGTGTGCCCACTGTATGGGGGGCGCGCACAGACAGCGCCGACCAAAAGGTCCGGGTGGGTCTGGCCTCCTCCAGCAGCCACAACGCCACGGGGGAGCTGGCCTGCGCCCATCTGCAGAACAACACGGGCTTTGGCGCAGGCTATCGCTTTGGCTATTATGACAGCGACCTGAACTTTGTGGAGCTGGCCCGCACTGGGCAGAGCACCGACCAGATCGCCGTGCTGAAGGCCCGGAACATGTACTATGGCTATGACTCCTCCGCCGGAAAGTATACCTATTCCGAGAGCAACCTGGGCGGCCCGGCGGTGGGCTGCTATCACATCCAGATCCCGGGCTCCTATGTCTCTTACAGCAACGCCGCGGCGGACGCCCAGCTGTACGGCGGTTTTGTGGCCTGGATCGACGGGGCCTATCAGGTGCGGGTGGGCAGCTATCTCACCAAGGAGGCGGCACAGGCCGCCCTGGCCGATCTGCCCCAGGGCACGGTGGTGGGCACCAGTGCCTACGGCATGAACGTGGTGGAGACGGGGACGGACCGCATCCTGTTCCAGTTTGACATGGGCAAGGGGGGCGCTCTGGGTATCCTGCCCGATGTCACCGGGGCCGGTGACGTGCGCACCTGGTTCTCCGGCTATAAATACCGGGGGGGCTTTACTTACCAGCGGGTGAGCGGCAACGACCTGACTGTGGTGAACGTGCTGCCTTTAGAGGACTACATCCGGGGGGTCATCTGTTATGAGATGGGCAACTCCTGGCCCTTGGAGGCCCTGAAGGCCCAGGCCATCTGCGCCCGTACCTATGTGCTGCGGCGGCTGAACTACCACGGCAGTCTGGGTTTTGACGTGTGCAACAGCGATGCCTGCCAGGTCTACCGGGGCGTGGGCAGCAACCGGGCCGACTATGGCCCCAGCGATACCAGCGACCGGGCCGCCTCCGAGACCGCCGGGCAGGTGCTGTGGTACAACAGCACCCTGGCCGACACCTATTACTCCGCCAGCCACGGCGGAGCCAGCGAGAGCGCCTATTATGTGTGGGGCACCAGCATGACCGACTACCCCTATCTGTGCGGCGTAAAGGACCCCTACGAGGCATCTGTGGCCGACCGGAACAGCTATTCCTCCTGGACGGTGACCTACTCCGCCCAGCAGCTCACCGCCCGGCTCCAGAGCTATGGCTTTGGTACCAACACCAGCCTGGACCATCTGGAGCTGACCTATTCCGACCTGGGCAACGTGATCCAGGTGAAGCTGTGCTATGCCAACGGCCAGAGCAACACCATCACCCCCCGCACCAAGCCCCGGGGCATCCGGGCGCTGTTTGGCCTGAACTCCATCCGCTTTACGGTGAACGGCCAGGGGGCGGACGCTGCCACCTCCACCGGCACCACCGGCGGACAGAGCACTGCTCAGACCAGCTCCGGCTACCCCGTCAACGGCAGCGGGTCCCTGTCTGACCTGGACGGGATCTATGTGATCTCCGGCAGCGGGACGGTTGCCAAAGCGGGGGAGAACCTGTATACTATCACAGGGAGCGGGACCACCGCCGCCCTCCAGCCCGCCGACAACAATAACGGCAATAACAACAATGGCAATAACGGCGGCTCCACCGGGGGCAAGGGCGTGGTATCCGTGTCCGGCAGCTCCTATGTCTTCAACGGCAGCGGAAACGGCCATCAAGTGGGCATGAGCCAGTTCGGCGCCAACGCCATGGCCCGCCAGGGCTTTGCCTATGACGACATCGTGGAGTTCTATTTCCCCGGCACCCACGTGGGGAGCTGCCGTTAAACCGGCTTGATACATTCTAAAGAGAAGAAAGGCGACATACGTTTGAAAACTTCTGATTTTGACTTTTACCTGCCCGAGGAGCTCATCGCCCAGACCCCCCTGGAGCGTCGAGACGCCTCCCGGCTGCTGACCCTGGACAAGCACACTGGGGCCACCGAGCACCATCACTTCTATGAGCTGCCCCAGTTCCTCCGCCCGGGGGACTGTCTGGTGCTGAACAACTCCCGGGTGCTGCCCGCCCGCCTCATCGGCCACCGGCCCACCGGCGGCGTGTGTGAGGTGCTGCTGCTCACCGACAAGGGGGAGGGCCTTTGGGAGTGTCTGGTCCGCCCCGGCAAGAAGCTGCGCCCCGGCGCTCAGGTGATTTTCGGGGAGGGCCAGCTCACCGCCACCATCGAGGCGGAGGAGTCCGACGGCAAGCGCCTGGTCCGCTTCCACTATCAGGGCATCTTCCTGGAGATCTTAGAGCAGCTGGGCAAGATGCCCCTGCCGCCCTATATCAAGGCGGAGCTGAAGGACAACGAGCGGTATCAGACGGTGTATTCCAAGGTGATGGGCTCCGCCGCCGCCCCCACCGCCGGACTGCACTTCACCCCGGAGCTGCTGCAAAAGATCCAGGACATGGGCGTGGATCTCTGTTACGTGACCCTCCACGTGGGCCTGGGCACCTTCCGCCCGGTGAAGGCGGAGGACATCCAGGACCACGAGATGCACTCGGAGTTCTGCCAGATCAGCCAGGAGACGGCGGATGTCATCAACAGCACCAAGGCCCGGGGAGGCCGGGTCATCTGCGTGGGCACCACCTCCTGCCGGACCATCGAGAGTTTTGCCGCCGAGGACGGCACCATGACCGCCCGCTCCGGCTGGACCAACATCTTCATTTATCCCGGCTATCGCTTCAAGGTGCTGGACACCCTGATCACCAACTTCCACCTGCCCCAGTCCACCCTCATCATGCTGGTCTCCGCCCTGGCAGGCCGGGAACACGTCCTGGCCGCATACGAAGAGGCCGTAAGGGAGAAATATCGGTTCTTCTCGTTTGGCGACGCGATGTTTATTTATTAAGCAAGAAGTGAAGGAGTTTTGTTGTGTTTGAAGTATTAAAAACGGAGGGGAAGGCCCGGCGGGGGGTGTTTACCTGCCCCCACGGCACGGCCCAGACCCCGGTGTTTATGAACGTGGGCACCCAGGGGGCTATTAAAGGCGCGGTAGACGCCTTTGACCTGAAGGAGCTGGGCTGTCAGATCGAGCTGTCCAACACCTATCACCTGCATCTGCGCCCCGGCGACGGGGTGGTGCGGGACATGGGTGGCCTGCACAAGTTCATGCGGTGGGACGGCCCCATGCTCACCGACAGCGGCGGCTTTCAGGTGTTCTCCCTGTCCGGTCTGCGGAAGATCAAGGAGGAGGGCGTGACCTTCGCCTCGCACATCGACGGGCGGCGCATTTTTATGGGCCCGGAGGAGTCCATGCAGATCCAGTCCAATCTGGGCAGCGACGTGGCCATGGCCTTTGACGAGTGCATTGAAAATCCCTCCCCCGGGAATATGTGGAGCGCTCCTGCGCCCGCACCGCCCGCTGGCTGGAGCGCTGCGTGGCCGAGCACAAGCGGCTGAACGCCCTGCCCGGCTGCGTGAACCCGGGCCAGATGCTCTTCGGCATCAACCAGGGGGGCACCTATCCCGATATCCGCATCCGCCACATGCAGCAGATCGCCCAGCTGGACTGCGACGGCTATGCCATCGGCGGTCTGGCGGTGGGGGAGACCACCCAGACCATGTACGACATCATCGACGCGGTGGAGCCCTATATGCCTCAGGACAAGCCCCGGTATCTCATGGGCGTGGGCACCCCCTCCAATATCATTGAAGGGGTGGCCCGGGGCGTGGACTTTTTCGATTGCGTCATGCCGGCCCGGAACGCCCGCCACGGCAAGCTGTTCACCTGGAAGGGCTTCATCAACATCAAAAACGAGCGCTTTAAGCTGGACACCCGGCCACTGGACGACGAGTGCGGCTGCCCCATGTGCAAAAACTTCTCCCGGGCCTATCTGCGGCACCTGTTCGTCTCAGGAGAGATGCTGGCCATGCGCCTGGCGGTGATGCACAACCTGTATTTCTATAACCAGCTGATGGCCCGCATCCGTCAGGCCCTGGACGAGGGGCGGTTTGAGGACTTCCGCCGCCAGTATTCCGACCTGCTGGACCGCCAGGCCCCGAAAGATTAAAGGCTTTTACCAGGCAATTTTGTAAAAAGGCTTGTCAATCGGCCTGCAAGCCGCTATAATAAAGGAAATGCGTCTGCTGAGAGGCGGACAGTCCAAACATTTGGAGGGAAACACTTTGGAAAGTATTATCTTGATCGCGGTCATGTTCGCCATGCTCTATTTCTTCATGATCCGCCCCGAGAACAAGCGGAAGAAGGAAGCGGACAACCTGCGCAGCTCCCTGACCGTGGGCGACAACGTGCTGACCATCGGCGGCATCACCGGCACCATCTGCGCCGTGAAGGAAGGCACCGTTGTCATCGAGACCGGCGCTGACCGCGTCCGTCTGGAGATGACCAAGGAGTCCATCGCCACCCGGTTCACCAAGGACGCCAAGACCGGCGAGTCCAAGTAAGACCGAAAAACCGCATAGCTCACGCCCTCTCCGCATAGGTTTAAAACAAAACCGTGGGGGAGGGCGTTTTTCTATGAAAAAACAGGAGAACAAGCGGGGCGAGGCAGGGGAGCGCCCCTGGCTGCGGGCGACGCTGGCCGCGCTGCGGGGCGGACTGCTGGCCTGTGGGGCGGCGGTGCTGCTCCTGCTGGCGGCGGCCTGTCTCATCTCCACCGGGGCAGTGGGGGAGCGGTGGCTGGACGGGGTAGTCCCCGGGGCCTGCGTGGCGGGCAGTCTGGTGGGCGGGCTGTACGCCGTGGGCCGTGCGGGCCGCCCGGCTCTGGCCGTGGGCCTGGGGACGGGGATCACCCTGTTTTTGCTGCTGCTGTGCGTGGGGCTGCTGGCCTATGACGCCGCTGGGCTGGAGCGGGACGGGGCCGGGACCCTGTGCGCCTGTCTGTGTGGCGGGGGCCTGGCCGGGGTGCTGGCTCTGCCCCGAAAGAAAAAACGCAGAAGATGATTGAAATGCGAAAAGACTTATGCTATAATAAGCGTAAATATTGCGGGGCTTGCCCCGACAACATCAGGAGGAGATACCAAATGAAGCACATCCAGACTCTGAACGGGGCCACTCTGAAGGCCAGCGCTGCCAAGGGCGGCTGCGGCGAGTGCCAGACCTCTTGCCAGTCCGCCTGCAAGACCTCTTGCACCGTTGCCAACCAGAAGTGCGAGAATCAGTAAGATAAATAGCCTTGACAAAAGGGTAGGCGTCAGCCTGCCCTTTTTTATGCCCACGCCCGGAGGACACGGGACAGAATAAAAGGGGCAGGAATTACAGAGGAGAGGAATTCAACAATGGTACATACCTTTACTGCACTGGGCCAGTATCTGGCCGCCGACGTGAACAGCGGCGCGGTCCATGTGCTGGACGAAATGAGCTATCGGCTGCTGTCAGCCGTGGGGGAGGAGGGGCCCATGGCCCCGGAGATGCCGGAGGCGCTGGCCGAGCAGCTGCCCCAGTATCCCGCCCAGGAGCTGAAGGAGGCCTGGCAGGAGCTGCGGGGCCTTCAGGACCAGGGCCTGCTGTTCACCAACGACGAGTATATCGACCCGGAGAAGGCCATGGAGCTGCCCCGCCAGGCGGTGGTGAAGGCCCTGTGTCTCCACGTGTCCCACGACTGCAACCTGCGCTGCCGCTATTGCTTCGCCTCCACCGGCGACTTCGGCACCGGCCACCGCATGACCATGGACTTTGAAACGGCCAAGCAGGCCATCGACTGGGTGGTGGAGAAGTCCGGCAAGCGCCGGAACATCGAGGTGGACTTCTTCGGCGGCGAGCCCCTGATGGCCATGGACACGGTAAAGCGCACCGTGGAGTACGCCCGGTCTCTGGAGAAGGAGCACAACAAGTGCTTCCGCTTCACCATCACCACCAACGGCATCCTGCTCAGCGACGAGAACATCGACTACATCAACCGGGAGATGTCCAACGTGGTCCTGTCCCTGGATGGCCGGAAGAATGTGAACGACCACATGCGCCCCACCATCAACGGCAAGGGCAGCTATAACGTGATCGTGCCCAAGTTCCAGAAGCTGGTGGCGGGCCGGGGCACCAAGGACTACTATGTCCGGGGCACCTTTACCCGGGAGAACCTGGACTTCTCCGAGGACGTGATGCACCTGGCCAGCCTGGGCTTCCGCCATGTCTCTGTGGAGCCCGCCAGCGGCCCCCTGGACGACCCCTTCGCCATTAAGAAAGAGGACCTGCCCAAGGTGGACGCCGAGTATGAGAAGCTGGCCCGGGAGCTGATGGGCCGCAAGGACGTGAACTTCTTCCACTTTAACGTGGACCTGGCCCAGGGCCCCTGCGTCATCAAGCGCCTGCGGGGCTGCGGCGCAGGCTGCGAGTATGTGGCCATCACCCCCGACGGCGCATCTATCCCTGCCACCAGTTCGTGGGGAAGGAGGAAGTACTGCATGGGCAACGTGTTCGACGGCTCCTTCAACATGGACATCTCCAGCGTCTTCGCCAACCAGAACATCTACACCCGGCCCGCCTGCCGGGAGTGCTGGGCCCGGTTCTATTGCAGCGGCGGCTGCTCCGCCTCTAACCTGCTGGTGAACAACGACATCTCCAAGTCCAACGAGGTGGCCTGCGAGATGGAGCGCAAGCGTCTGGAGTGCGCCATTGCACTCAACGCCATCGCCGCCGGGATGGGGGAGGCCACTTCCACCTGTAGTAATACAGACTGTAATCAGTGCGAAGACTGCCAGTAAGTGCTGATTTCAAACGCTTTTATCTGATTTCTGTGCAAAACAATTGAATTTTATTTCGAACGCCCTGCCGCCTGGCAGGGCGTTCTTTTGTGCTGTTTTACGTAGTTAACATAATTAAGTTCACATAAAACATATCCATAACGGAAAAATTTTTGCAAATTAGCAAAAAACACTTGCGAAATCCGCCGAAAACCGTTATAGTAATTATGTCACCCGTTTTGGTTCTGTTTTCCTCTCGCCGGACATACCCTGGCAGAGGGGTGAGCAGAATGGGAAAACGGCTGGGCAAACCTGTCGGCCTCTGTTCCGGCCAGGGCCTTTGTCTGATGGTCCTGTGCGCCGCCTTTTTGCTGGGCGGCGTGGCGGGCTGTCTGTTCTCCGGCGCAGCCGGACAGGCCACCGTGGCCGAGTTGACACAGTATTTGACGGACTATCTCACGGCGGCTCGAAAGTGGGACCGCCGCCCGGTGCGGCTTTTGGAGCGCCGCCTGGCGCTATGTCCGCCTGTGGTGCGCCGTGGCCATCATGGGGCTGACGGCCCTGGGCGTGGCGGTGATCCCGGGGCTGTTCTTTGCCCGGGGCTTTCTGCTGGCCTTTTCCACCGCCTGCTTTTACCGGATATTCGGCGGGCAGGGGGTGTGGCCCGCTTTGGTGCTGTTCGGTCTGCCCGCCCTGTTTTGGGCGCCGGCCTTCTTTCTGGCCGGGTGGCAGAGCCTGTCCGCCTCTTTGTGGCATCTGCGCCGCTGGCGGGGACAGGAACGGGGCAGCGGCCCCTTTTCCCCAGTCTACTGGCTGCGTCTGGCTGTGTTGTGTGGGCTGATGCTGTTGGCGGGCGGGGTGGAGTGCTCGGTTGCCCCCGGCCTGCTTCGGGCTGCCGCCAAGCTGGCCATGGGCACATAACTTTTATCACAACGATGGAGGGAGGGAACGGTGGTGTCCGACTGGATCGACGCCTATGAGGACTATTTAAAAACGGAGAAGCAGGCATCGGCCAACACGGTCAGCTCCTATCTCCGGGATGTGCGGCAGTTTGCCTCCGCTATGGAGGAGCAGGAGCACTCCCTGGCTCAGGTCACGCCGATGGAAGTGGAGGGCTATATCCACCAGCTCACCGTTCTGGGCAAGTCCCCCGCCACGGTGACCCGCTCTCTGGCCTCCATCAAGTCCTTTTATAACTATCTGCTCCTGCGGGGCCAGGTGACGGCCAACCCGGCCAAGTCTGTGGCCCCCGCCAAGGTGGAGCGCAAGCTGCCCCAGATCCTCACCAGCCGGGAGGTGGAGCTGTTCCTGGCCCAGCCGGAGCCCACCGACGCCAAGGGCTGCCGGGACCGGGCCATGCTGGAGCTGCTCTATGCCACCGGCATCCGGGTCAGCGAGCTGATCTCTCTGGACGTGGACGATTTGAATCTCCCCGGCGGGGTGCTGAAGTGCGTCAGCCGGAACAAGGAGCGGATCATCCCCCTGTATCCCGCCGCCATCCAGATCCTGAACGACTATGTCCATCACGTGCGCCCCCGGCTGGTGGAGGACCTGAATGAGACGGCCCTGTTCGTGAACATGAACGGGGAGCGGATGAGCCGCCAGGGCTTTTGGAAGCTCATCAAGCACTATCAGGAGAAGGCGGGCATCGAGAAGGACATCACGCCCCACACCCTGCGCCACTCCTTCGCCGCCCACCTGCTGGAGAACGGTGCGGACCTGCGTTCCATCCAGGAGATGCTGGGCCACGCGGACATCTCGTCCACCCAGATCTACTCCCACCTGGTGAATCAGAAGATCAAAGATGTCTACCGTAAGGCCCACCCCCGGGCCATGAAGGCCGTATAGAATTAAATCAAGTAGATATAAAAAAGGAAACATCAAGTCCCATGTCCGCACCGTCAAGGTGTTGGCATGGGGCTTTTTGTATATCAGAAGAGCAGATACACCTCGTAAAACGGCTAAGTTCTCCTATATAGGGGTGTTCTTTCTTTGTGGATATGGTATACTCGTTTTAGTTTAACAAATCGGAATTCGCACCGCCCAAATCTTTCACCCGTTATTAGCGGTTATAAGAAGCCGTCAAAATCGGCGCAAAGCACTGAAATCACTGGGTTTATTGAGAAATCAAAACCACCCGAAATTATCTTCTTTTATACGCTGTTACCCTTGACCGCGTGAGCTGATAAGGGCAAAATCAAGGGAAAACCCCATGCGGGAAATACAATTATTTGACAAACGGCTGACAGTGATGTGTTAAGTCAAACTGAATAAGAATCCACCGGCAGGTCCGGTTACGGTAAGGGAGCATTGCGTGTCAATGCTCCCTTTTACTATACCACAGACCGCCGTTGAGAGATAGATAAAATCTGTGGCAGAACGGAGGTGTCAGATATGCCGCAGGCGATCTTTGCATACCATCTCGGCATGGACGCCGAGCAATACGCCTTTTTCCGCATCCCCAAGCTCCTGATCACCGAGCCGTACTTTCGACGGCTCTCCACCGACGCGAAGCTGCTGTACGGCCTCATGCTGGACCGCATGAGCCTGTCCATGAGAAACGGCTGGATGGACGATGACGGCCATGTGTACATCTACTTTACGCTGGAGGAGGCGTGCGAACAGCTCTGCTGCAAGACGGATAAGGCGGTCAAGCTGTTCGCGGAGCTGGACAGCGCCAAAGGCGTGGGCCTCATTAGGCGGGTCAAGCAGGGGCTTGGTAGACCGGCGAAAATCTATGTTCTCCGCTTCATGGGCATGGAGGACGAACCGGGCGAGGATACGCCGGAATCGGAGCCTCCGAACTGCCAAAATCCAGACTTCGGAAAAACCGAAGTCAAGAGTTCTGAAAAACCGAAGTCTGGGCCTCGGAAAAACAGAAGTCAAGACCTCGGAAAAACCGAGTGTAATAAGACTGATAAGAATAATACTGAGTTGAGTAATACTGATTCATCTATCCATCCGGGCGCGCAGCCGGAGGAGGTGATCGAGAGATACCGAAAAGAGATTCGGGAGAACATCGAGTATGACCACCTGCGCCGACAGCATCCCTATGACGACATCGACGAGATCGCGGACCTCATGCTGGAGGTTCTCTGCACACAGGGCAGCTTCATGCGGATCGGCGGAAAGCAGCTCTATACGGCGCTGGTGAAGGAGCGTTTTCTAAAGCTGGATTCCTCCCACATCGAGTATGTGCTGGACTGCCTGCGGGAGAGCACCGCGGACATTCGCAACATCAAAGCCTATCTGCTGGAGACGCTGTTCAACGCCCCGGCTACCTGCGGCAGCTATTACCGCGCCAAAGTGAATCACGACTTCCACGACAGCGGATAGGCAGAGCGAACAGCCCTGCTTTTTTGAAACCCATTTTACGACTGAAAGGAGCATCGAACCCGTGAAAACAATCGCACTGGCAAATCAGAAGGGCGGCGTGGGTAAGACCACCACAGCCGCCAGCCTCGGCATTGGTCTTTCTCGGCAAGGTAAAAAAGTCCTGCTGATCGACGCCGATGCACAAGGCAATCTCACGCAGATGTTGGGCTGGCCGCAGCCCGACGAATTATCCCCCACGCTCTCCACCCTGATGGAGAAGATCATCGCAGAGCAGCCCATCGCTCCCGGTGAGGGCATCTTGCATCATCTGTCCGGCGTCCACCTTGTTCCCGCCAATATCGAGCTGTCGGCACTGGAGGTCACGCTGGTCAACACCATGAGCCGGGAAACGGTACTGCGGCAATATCTGTCCACAGTAGCAGATCGCTATGACTACGCGCTCATCGACTGTATGCCGTCCCTCGGTATGCTGACCATCAACGCCCTGACTGCGGCGGACAGCGTGATCATCCCCGTGCAGGCGCAGTACCTCCCAGCGAAGGGACTGGAGCAGCTTTTGCGGACCATTACCCGCGTGAAACGCCAGCTCAACCCGAAGCTGGAGGTGGACGGCATTGTGCTGACCATGGTGGACAGCCGTACCACACTGGCGCGGGAGATCAACGCACTTGTCCGCAAGACCTATGGCGGTCATGTGTTCGCAAGCGAAATTCCCCGTTCCATCAAGGCAGCGGAGATCAGCGTGGAAAACAAAAGCATTTACGACCATGACCGCAGCGGCAAGGCGGCGCTGGCGTATGAAAATCTGACGAGGGAGGTGTTGAGCCTTGGCAAGCAAATTAAGCGGCATCGAACTGACCCGGTACGATGACCTGTTCAAAACGGACGCAGAGCGTGAAGCCGACCGGCAGGAGCGGATTCAGATCGTTCCCGCAGCAGAGGTTTTCCCGTATTCCCGCCAACCGTACACCATCGACCGTCCCACACCTGATTTGGTGCGCCTCATGGACAGCATTGAGCATATCGGCATCGCGGAGCCGTTGATCGTCCGCCCCCGCGATGCTGGCGGATATGAGATCATTTCCGGTCACCGGCGCGATTACTGCGCGAAGGCTGTGGGGCTGGATACCCGCCCCGTCCTCGTCCGCAATTACAGTGACGAGGAAGCGGACATCCTCGTGGTGGATTACAACATCAACCGTGAGGACTTACTGCCCAGCGAGAAAGCCAAAGCCTACAAGCTGAAGCTGGACGCCATGAAACGGCAGGCTGGACGGCCTTCAAGAGAAAATGGGGACCAAGTTGGCCCCCATTATTTTCGTGGCAAGTCAAAAGAAATTTTGGCAGAGCAAGTCAACGAAAGTACATCGCAAATTCAGCGCTATGTGCGCCTGAATAAGCTGATCCCTCCGCTGTTGGACGCGGTGGACGCGGGAACGCTCAAGTTCGTTCCCGCGGCGGATTTTCTCTCTCACCTGTCCGAAAAAGAACAGACCTACCTTCTGCTGGTCATGGAGCGTGACGAGGTATCCCCGTCGCTGGGACAGGCCCAACGGCTCAAGCAGCTCAGCGGTGAAGGCAAGCTGGAGAATAACATCATCGACCTCATCATGCGGGAGGAAAAGCCGTTGGAGCGCAAGGTCACCATCCGCAACGACCGCCTGCAAAAATACTTTCCCGCCAGCTACACCCCGAAGCAGATGGAGGATGTCATCATCAAGCTGCTGGAGGGCTGGCACCGCAAGCGGCAACAGGAGCAGGCGCGATGAGGAATGAACCGATGCGCAGGAACGAGCTGCCGGAAACCTGTTTTTCCATTCTGCCGTCCAGCGGGCAGCTTATTATCATCCGGTGCGGTGAGCACGGCTATTATCCCTCTGAGTGGGATACCGGAAGCCGGGAGGAAAACCGCGAGATCGCCAGCAGCCATAATGTGCGGCGCGGCATCACGGATATTCAGGAAGCGGCAATGCTGGCAGGCTCCATGTTCGGCTGGAATACACCAGGCGCGAACCCGCAATGGTATTTGGACAACGCAAGATATGTGAATTCCAACATCGTCCAAGGCCATATCAAAGACCCAATCATGAGCGTGTACTATCCCGTCAGCAGTTTCTTACTGTGCTATGAGATCATGGGCAAACAGCACTTTTATCTGCCCATGGACAAACTGCCGCAAGAACTGATGAGCCAAAGGTCGCAGTTCATCATGCTGCCGGATCTGGTGCGTGGAGTGCCGGTCATGCCGGTGGCAGCGACCTTTGCACAAAACGAGAGCTGCACCATCCAGTTAGAACACGGCAGCTATGTAGTGGGCGAAGCAGTCAATCAGGAATACCACATCACCGCTCGCGTTCACGTCGGCAGCGCGGAGTTCGTCATGGGAGAGTGCGATAAGGCCCCAGATTCATTTGTCACATGGCAGCGCAACTGCAAAAACGATGGCGATGGTCCGCCCAACTTCTTTTGGGGCCATTACCGCTCTGACCGCAGCTTCTGCATCGAGGATTTCTGTGAACGGGCCGGAAATGAATACAAAAAGCAACAAAATCGCACGGCGCAGCAAGAACAAAATCGCACCACGCCGAAAAAAGAAAGAGGTGAATCACGATGAGAGACCGTGAGCCGGTAGACATCACGAAAGAAAAGATGACCGTTTTGCGTATCAAACCAGGGGAGAAACCCAAGTGTATTGAAATTGAAAACGACCTTGATGCATTGCAGCGAGCGGTTGGCGGCTATATCGAAGCCGTATACCCGTATGAAGATCCTGTGGCTCTGATTGTAAACGAAGAAGGAAAGCTGAACGGTTTGCCGTTGAACCGCGCGCTCCGGGATGAGGATAACGATATTTATGATATTGTGGCGGGGCCTTTTCTGGTTGTCGGCCTTGGGGAATCTAATTTTACGTCCTTAGCACCTGCACTGATGGAGAAATATAAAAAGTTATTTCATTGCCCGGAAGCCTTTATTAAGATGGGTGAACGTTTGACCGTCATTCCCATGCCGGAGCCGCAGGTGAAAAAATCCACAAAAGAACGAGGTGAAGCACGATGAGTGACCGTGAGCCGGTCAATATCATGGGCGTTATCGCCTTTCCAAACCCTAACAAGGATGGGCGCATGATCCGCTTCATCGATAGCGAATACCACACGCTCTTTACCATCAAGGACGGGGAAAGCATCGTCATTACCCGCTTTGACGGTGAAAAGATGGTTTTGCCCTGTAAGTACATTGACGATTGCCATGTCTGCATCGGCAACTCCGCCTATCATATTTGCGAGTTTGCGGAAATGCAGGAACGCAACGGCAACACCTATGTTCCCAGAACGCCGAAAATCAGCGCCGAGATCGGCACCTATGAAATCTACCAAATCCCTGCAATCGCTGATGTAGACTACTGTTTCCGGCCTTATGCAGAGGCAAAGGGAAAACTCCAGAACTCTGATTATCAGCGTTCTTACGCCGGTATGTACGCAAAGGAAAACTCGCTGGAGCATCTGTGGACAAAGCACAACAGCGACCACCGACCCTTTGCCCGTCGGATGCGCTCTCTGTCCGTAAGCGACATCGTGGTACTGACGCAAGGTGGAAGGAAAACCGCCTACTACGCAGATATCATCGGTTTCAAGGAGGTCCCGGAGTTTTTAGCACAACAGAGAGTGCAAAAGAAACACAAAGAGCGAGGTGAAGCCAGATGAGCTATGACGCGCAGAAAGTGACCTACCAGGAGGTCACGATTTTTGACCGACCGGCGTTGTTTACGGAATGCCGCATTGACCGAGCACCGTACCAGAAGGCGTATATCGCTACGAGCTGCGCCATGGCGATGCAGATTGGGGTGAGCCGATAGAACTGTCACGGAGTCTCATGGTCAACTTCTATGGCACCGTTCTCACCCGTGAGCCATTCCAGCTTCCCCTTGACGGGTGGATTCCGCTGGAGAGCGGCAGCCTTTCCTTTCAAGATGGCGGATGCCGTACCCTTGCGGAATTTCAGGAGAAATATCCCGCCAGTGATAAGGATGTCATTGACTTTTACAGCGTCAATGAGCCTGCGCTGCACGCTCTCTATTTCTCCCGCAGTGAGGATCAGGACAAGACCACTGGCTGTATTGGACACCTGCGGGGTGATTTTGGCAGCGGCAAGCAGTTTTACACAACATGGTGGCCCCACCAGGCAGACAGGCTGAACACGCCGGAGTTTAAGGCCGATATTGACCGCACTGTAAACTGGCTGCGGGAACAGCCGGATTCTCCGCTGCACGATCTCAATGCCATGCAATTTTGCTATAAGCGATACCGAAATAGCTGTGAGATCAAAAATGCAGTGCTTCCGTCCTGCGCGTTTCTGGTGGAAAGCAAGCAGTATGTGTATATGCTGCGCTGTACGCCGACAAAGGGCGATTATAATTTTTATATGTACTGCTATCAGCGTGCTACCTTCGAGAAATACCGCGCACAGCTGAAAAACAAAGCGCGCTCCCATGCTAAGAAGCGAGCGGAGCCGGAGAGATAGGAGGTGCCAACTTGCCAACCAAATTTCAGCTTATCACAGAGCTATATGACCAGACCGTGCAGAGCGTCACCGGCAGCTATCAAAGCTGGACGGTTTTTCTCCGCGCAGCCTGCTATAACTACAAATGCCCCTTCGATGAGCAGCTTTTGATCTACGCACAACGCCCGGACGCCACGGCGGTCCTTGAGATGGAGCGCTGGAATCGTCAGTTTGGCCGCTGGGTCAATCGCGGGGCCAAGAGCATTGCCGTATTTGGTGATGACGGGCAAAACTGTCTGAAGCTCTACTTCGACGTGTCGGATACCCATGCGTCCCGTTTTGCCCGTCCACTGCCCATCTGGACGATGCACCCGGCCTTTGAGCCGGAGGTCATTGAAACATTAGAAGCCACCTTCGGCAACCTGACCGAAAAAGAAAATCTTGCGGACGCCGTGCGTTCCGCCTGCCACAACGCCGTAGCGGACAACATCACGGATTACCTGCAAGACCTGCGGGAGTGCCGGGAGGACAGTCTGCTGGAGGAGCTGGATGACCTCAACCTGGAGGTGTTCTACCGGGACGCGCTGGAGGTCAGCGTGGCATATATGCTGATGACCCGCCTCGGCTTACGGGCAGACGATTATTTCACCGCTGACGAATTTGCCCATGTCTACGAATTCAACACGCCGCCCACCATCAACGCCCTGGGCATCGCTACCAGCGACATCGCGGAGATGGGCCTGCGGGAGATCAGCCGAACGGTCATGCAGGCCCAGCGGGATCAGTTTTTTGCAAACCGCACGAGAATCAGTTATGATGGCCGCACAGAACAACACGAAACACCCCATGAAAGGAGCGAACAGCATGGAGGTCACTTACAGGATGCAGAACGGCTTTCAGGTGCCGAACCTGCTGATGCCGCAGACGCCGGAGGTGCATCTGGGCAAGTACGCGGAGCTGCGGAGAGAATATCTGATGAAGCACCGCAGGGTGCTTTACACCAACCTCAAGACCAGCGGCAAGCTGACGGAGCATCTGGCAGAGATCGAGCAGACCGCGCGGAAGATGGTGGAGCAGACCGTGGCGCAGATGGCACAGAACGAGGGCGTGACGGAGGAATTGAAGGCGGCCGATCCCCTGCGCTGGACGGGCCTGATGAACAATCTCCGGCACAGCGCGGAGGAACTGGCGCTGACCGACCTGATCTACGCCTGACAACCGAAGAACCCACAGAGGCAGGAAGTGATGAACTTCCTGCCTTTGTCGATCACAGCGGGGATTATGTGCTGCTGGACCGTTTGCGCGCCGACTGTGACTACTTCCTCGGCGCCGGTGGCCGGAGTGAAAAGCATTTGTGGGCAGGCAATGTCCACGCGCAGATCAAAAAAATGCGGGAGCTGTATGACGCCCTCCCGGAAAAACCGGAATGGCTGACCGCAGAAGCCATTGACCGATATGCCGCGCAGATGGCCGCACCCTATCAGGTCGCAGCCTATCACCATATTGAAAACGGCTTTGACGATAAGCTGGACTATCAAACGTTGGAAGAAGCGGAGGCTGCGGCGCAGGGCTATGTTGCCGGTACGATGGAGGAAGACGGCTTTGCATACGACGGCGCTGCCGTCTATGATGCCGAAACACACCAGTGCCTCCGCGTCTACGGTGATTACCCGGACGAAAAGGCACAGGAACAGGCAGCAGCCTTTGCACTGGAGCATGACACCGCACAGCAAAATGCCGCAGAACTGCCCGCCTTTCTGGATATGCACCTCATTGAAGCGAATCTGCTGGACAACGGCGGGCGCAAGCACAAGCGACAGGAGATTTTTGAATACTTTAAGCGCACAAGAGCCTTGCGGAACGCACGGAGTTCTTAAAAAACAGCTACAACGATATATGGGTGGAGGTACTGACCGACGGTGTTCGGACAGGCTACCATGCCGAGAAAGACGGACTTTTGATGTGGGAGGGCAGCTATCTCTCCCGCACTTCGGAGTCTGTTTTTTCATGGCCGGTCATCACCGAAATGACCGAGGGCCTGATCGAGCGCGGTGAGTACAAGATCAAGCTGGGCCTGCAAAACGCCCCAATCGTCGTAGAGCAGCTTGCCCTATTCGACATGGGCGGCGACGCTCCGGTGTACGAGGCTCCGGCAGATGCGCCCTCCGGCATTCTGGCCCCGGCGCGCACGGTTCCGCAGGAGGTCATTGACCAGGTGCTTTACACGGCCGGAAACGAACCCGGCAGCGCCGAACGCATTGCGATGTTCTATATGCGGGAGCATTCTGAACAGGAAAATATAGCGTTTCTGCGTCGGGAGTTTGGCACAGAAAATGGGCGCGGCATCGAGTACGAAGGCCGCAAATATGCCGTTTGGTTTCTGGAGGACGGCATCCACCTCGCCCAAGGCGACAGCGTCCGCACCGGATACAGCAAAACCGTGGTCTCATGGGGACTGGCGGCGGGCCGCATTTTGGGGCTGCTACGGGCCGGGATCTATCTCTCCGCCGCCGAACTGACACAGGCCCCTGACAAGGTGCTGCACGAAGCAATGGACGCCCTCCTGATGACAGCCCGTGACCTGACCAAGGAAGGCCGGGACATGGGGCTGCTCCCGCAGACTTTGGCCATCCACGACCAGCACAAGGGCTACCCGGAACTGGACGAGGACATGGTCGCGTTCGCAAAGACGGATGGTGGCCTACAAATGCTGGCGCAGGAATACCACGCTTTTCTCGACGCTTATTATGATGATCCATCCATTCTGCGTTACCGTCTTTCAGCGTATAACACCCACCGCATCGGCATCATCCTCAACGACCTGCCATACGAGGAACGACACTTTGATGCTCAGCCCAGCTTCCTGCGGCAATGCAAAATGTTCATCACGCAGGACGAGCTCGACCAGCACTTTTTGCGGGAGGGCGTCGAAAGCCGGCTGACGATCTATTCCCATTTCTGCTATCCTCACACGCCGGAGGAACGCCAGAAATTCATCAGGGGCAGCTTTGGCGAGTACAGTGGCGGAGCCCGCGCCGGGTATGGATACACCAAGACTTACAAAGGGCTGGACTACGAACGGGACTACAATTCCAAGAAATATGATACCGTCCATCTGACGATCCCCAATGTGGTCAAGGAGTATGAGCGCCTGATCGCGCAGAAACGATTCCCCGGCGAGGATGCTATCGCCAAAATCCCGGAATATGAGCGTGGGCAGTTGGCTCGGACCGTCTATAACGGTTTTTACAATGCGCCCGACGATGTTCCGCGTCCCTATCCCAAGAGTGCGGATTATTACGATGCGCTTCCCATGATCGAGGAGCAGCTGCAAGATAAGGGCAAGACTGCGGATATGCTGGCGGCACTGACTTCCCGGCTGGATGACTTGCCGGAGGATGACCGCCATTACAGCTCCGTTCAGCGCGCAAAGGATCGGCTTTCGGAGTATGTGGACGGCACTTTCAGCCTGTTCAACCATCGGCACGATACGCCACAGCAGGAACAAGCTGAATTTTCTGCTGAACCCGTGCCGCAGGAAACCACACCGACTATCGAACCAGAGCCACCGCAGGCAGGCGAACCCACCGTGGTACTTACGCCGCCGAGGAAGGAAAAGCGGAACACACTGGCGTATCCTCTGGACACGAACGGCAGCAACTATCGCATCACCGATGACCACATCGGAGAGGGCGCGCCGCTGGAGCGTTTTCAGCGCAATCTGGACGCCATCCGTACCCTGAAAACCGTGGAGGCGGAGAACCGCAGCGCCACAGCGGAGGAACAGGCGGTGCTGGCGCAGTATGTGGGCTGGGGCGGTCTGGCGGACTTCTTTGACGAAAAGAACCCACGCTACAATGAGTTGAAAGACCTGCTGACGGACGCCGAATACGCCGCCGCCCGCGAATCCACGCTGACGGCGTTCTTTACGCCGCCTGTGGTCATCCGCGGCATCTATGCCGCCTTGGGGCAGATGGGCTTCACGCAGGGCAACATTCTGGAGCCGTCCTGCGGTATCGGCAATTTTCTCGGTATGCTGCCGGAAAGCATGAGCGGCAGCAAGCTCTACGGCGTGGAACTGGACGATCTCTCCGGACGCATCGCCCGCCAGCTTTATCAGAAAAGCAGTATTGCGGTGCAGGGCTATGAGAAAACTGCCTTCCCGGATAACTTTTTTGATGTTGCCATTGGCAATGTCCCCTTCGGCCAGTTCCATGTGCCGGACAAACGCTATGACCGGCTGAATTTCCCCATCCATGAGTATTTCGTGGCCAAAGCGCTGGATCAGGTCAGACCGGGCGGTGTCATCGCCGTTGTGACCTCCAGCTACACCATGGACGCGCACCGCCAGCGCGCGAAAATACATCGCACAGCGAGCGGAACTGCTGGGGGCGATCCGCCTGCCCAACAATGTGTTCAAGGCCGCGGCGGGCACCGAGGTCGTTTCAGACATTCTGTTTTTGCAAAAGCGTGAGCGCATGGTGGATATAGAACCGGAATGGGTGCATCTTGCCACCAATGAAAACGGCATCCAGATGAACAGCTACTTCATCGACCACCCGGATATGATCTTGGGCGAGATGAAGATGGTGTCCGGGCCGTTCGGCCCCACGCCCACCTGTGAGCCGTACCCGGAGCAGCCGCTGGAAGCACTGCTGGCGGAGGCCGTTCAGAATATGCCCCAGGGCACCCTCTCTTTTGCCTTCGGCAAAATTCACCTTGTCCACGGCGAGATCACCGCCTATGACCGGGAGGAGGAGCTGGAGGGCGAGGATCATTCCATTGAGGCCGATCCTGCCGTCCGCAATTTTTCCTATACACTGGTGGACGGCCAGATCTACTACCGCGAAAACAGCCGCATGAACCCGGTGGAGGTATCCAAGACGGCAGAGAGCAGAATCCGCGGCATGATCGAGCTGCGGGACTGTGTGCGGACGCTGTTGGAATACCAGACCGAGGACTATCCCGATGAGGAGATCAAGGCGCAGCAAGCCAAGCTGAATACCCTCTACGATGCCTTTACCCGGAAATATGGACTCATCAATTCCCGCGGCAACGCCATCGCGTTTGACCAGGATAGCTCCTATTTTCTGCTGTGTTCGCTGGAAATTCTGGACGAGGACCGGAACCTGAAAAGGAAGGCGGACCTGTTCACCAAGCGCACCATCCGCAGTCACAAACCCGCTGAAAAGGTAGACACAGCTGTGGAGGCGCTGGCGCTGTCTATCGGGGAGAAAGCCCATGTGGATATGGACTATATGGGCAGGCTCACCGGCAAGGATGAGGAAACGCTGTTTTCTGACCTCAAGGGCGTGATTTTTTTGAACCCCGCTTACACCGGCGAGAACGATGGGCATGAGAAATACCTGCCCGCAGATGAATACCTCTCCGGCAATGTGCGTCAGAAATTGGCTGTTGCCCAAGGCAAGGTGGAACAGGACCCGCAGTATCAGATCAACGCCGAGGCATTGGCGCGGGTGCAGCCCACCGACCTCACTGCCAGCGAGATCTCCGTCCGACTGGGCGCAACATGGCTGGACACCGAATATATCCGCCGATTTATCTTTGAAACGCTGGGAACACCGCGCAGTGCCCAGTGGAGCATGAAAGTCCACTATTCCGGCATCACCGGTGAATGGCGCATTGAAGGTAAAAGCACGGATCGCGGCAATGTCAAGGCCATCAGCACCTACGGCACCAAACGCATCAACGCCTATGAAATCATCGAGGACACTTTGAACCTGAAAGATGTCCGTATTTTCGATTATGTGTACGATGCCGATGGCAGGAAAACCGCTGCCCTCAACAAGAAGGAAACCGCCATCGCACAGAGCAAGCAGGAGCTGATCAAGGATGCCTTTGCCGAGTGGATCTGGAAAGACCCGGACCGGCGCGAGGCTATCTGTAAGACCTATAATATTCTGTTCAACAGCAACCGTCCCCGTGAGTATGATGGCAGTCACATCAGCTTTTCAGGCATGAACCCGGAGATCACGCTCCGCAAGCACCAGGTCAACGCCATCGCCCACATTCTCTACGGTGGAAATACTTTGCTGGCTCATGTAGTGGGTGCCGGTAAGACATTTGAAATGGTCGCGGCGGCGATGGAGTCAAAGCGGCTGGGCCTGTGTCAGAAGTCCCTCTTTGTGGTGCCTAACCACCTGACGGAGCAGTGGGCCACTGAGTTTTTGCAGCTCTATCCGGCAGCGAACATCCTTGTCGCTACCCGTAAGGATTTTGAAACCAAAAACCGCAAGAAATTCTGTGGTAGGATCGCCACCGGCGACTACGATGCCATTATTATCGGGCATAGCCAGTTTGAGAAGATCCCCATGAGTGTAGAGCGCCAGCGGGCCATTCTGGAACAGCAGATCGACGAAATTATGATGGGCATTTCCGAAGCCAAGCGAGAAAAAGCGGAGAAGTTCACCATCAAGCAGATGGAGAAAACCAAGAAGGGCCTGCAAGCCAAGATCGACAAGCTGAACGACCAGAGCCGCAAGGACGATGTGGTCACCTTTGAGGAATTGGGCGTTGACCGTATCTTCATCGACGAGAGCCATTATTTCAAAAACCTCTTTCTCTACACGAAAATGCGGAATGTGGGAGGTATTGCCCAGACCGAGGCGCAGAAAAGCTCAGACCTCTTTATGAAGTGCCGCTATTTGGACGAAATCACCGGAGGGCGCGGCATTATCTTTGCCACCGGCACCCCCATTTCCAACAGCATGGTGGAGCTTTACACCATTCAGCGATATTTGCAGATGAACGCCTTGCAGGAGCAGGGCTTGCAGCACTTCGATAGCTGGGCGGCGAACTACGGCGAGACCGTCACCGCCATCGAGCTGTCTCCCGAGGGAACCGGCTACCGCGCCAAAACAAGGTTTGCGAAGTTCTATAATCTTCCGGAGCTGATGAGCGTATTCAAAAATGTGGCGGACATTCAGACGGCGGATATGCTCAAACTCCCCGTGCCGGAGGCGCATTACCACAACATCGCCTTGAAGCCATCGGAGTATCAGAAAGAGATCGTGGCGTCGCTGGCGGAGCGCGCTGAGAAAGTCCGCAACCGCGAGGTGGACAGCAGCGTGGACAATATGCTGATGATAACCAACGATGGCCGCAAGCTGGCGCTGGATCAGCGGCTCGTCAACCCCATGCTGCCCAGTGACCCCAACAGCAAAGCCGCCAAGTGCGCGGAAAATGTGTTTGAGATCTGGCAGCGCACCGCAGACCAACGCTCCACACAAATGATTTTTTTGCGACCGTGTAGCGATACGTTGCTACAAATAAACTTTATGTGGGCGAAAGCCTGTAAGGAGGTAAAAGTAGCGGGGAAAACAGAGTTTTCCCTAACTGATATTCTGAAGAGTGGAATGATGGGGTAACGCCCTGAAACGCTCACCTGATACTACGTTGGAAGCAAAGGAGTGCAATATCCTGCGCTGACACAGCACGTTGAAGTCGGCTGAGAACCGTCCAAACAGAGCCGTAAGGCAGATGTGGAAAGCTGTCCAGAGGTGGATAGTGCGGTCTATAGGTCGGGGGTCTATAAAATGCCTATGACAAGAATGTGGCTGACAACCACTGACGAAAGTCCGAATGTATGGGTCAAGAAGAAAGAACGGTAGAAATGCCGTTGCCATGAAAATGGTGTATGTGGGGTAAAGTAAGGCGGTCGCAATGAAATTCCCTATAGCATTACAGGTGCTATCCAGCATACTGGCCAAAAGGATAGTCTAAGGGCATCATGTACAGATAGGAATATCGGAACGTAGAAAGTCCCGGATGTGGAGCGATTGCACGCTATGAAGCATGAAAAGGAAATCTGTGTCGTCAGGAATGAAGGTGCAGTATAACTTTTCTTAATCCGGGAGGAAGGTGCAGCCATGGTACCGTATTCAGTCAGCGATGGTTGAATTTAGAAGCCGTGAAAAAAGTAAGCGGTGGAGGGACGGGCTGTAGTCAAGAGTAAATTGAAAATATCATTATTAACAAACACGCATAGGTTCGAGTAGGACTAAGAAAGGTTAAGCCCACGAAAGTGAGTGATGACCGACTATGGCAACAAAGAAAAAGGCTTTGAAGAAATCGAAACTGCGCCATGCTGAATATTATGATTTCCAGAAAATTCAAGATAAGCTGTATGCCGAAAGTATGGATGGCAAGATGTTCACCAAGCTGGTGGAAATTATCACCCTGCCGGAAAATATCAAATTGGCATACCGGAACATCAAGAAGAATAAAGGAAGCAAAACAGCAGGCACAGATGGCAAGACCATACAGCACTTAGATCCGTTTCACCATCACAAAGAATGAGGGCTTCGAGGGTGAAGTCTCCATCTCGGGTTTCGGAGGTGCGTATGAATAAAGCTATGAAGTATTTGACTCCGAAAAAACCTATCTCCAAGATCGCCCGTGACCGGGCAGAGGAGATGGAAGAACGGAATGTCGACCTCTACGAGGCGATCGCTGGACTCTTTGAAGAGCTGGCTGCGCTGGAACAGTCCAACGCGGAGCTGAAAGCCCGTGTTGAAATGCTTGAAAAAGGAGGTAAGCAGAAATGAAGGTTAAGACCTATATGATCGCCGTCTATGCCGTTCTCGTCAAGAACGGCAAGCGCGAGATCGAGGAGCTTCCCGAAGCCTATATCATTCCTGTTGCTGAGTATTTGGCTACTCAGGAAGAAGCTACCAACGAATGAGATAAGCGGTGAAGCAAAAACCCCGAGGTAAAGGCAGTTTGCATCTTTCCCGGGCAACCACAAAGGCTCGTCCCGCAGTACACGCAGACCACCTTGAAGGGGGGGCGCGTTTGCTGTGGGACGAGCCTAAGATTTTCTTCTTAGAACGGCGCTATTTTTTCTCAATTATCCTGTCCGAATTTCTCAAAAATCGTGTCGCGCTACAACCGTAGGGCGAAAAAACTGGCTGTTCTGTGATACGCCGAAGGGGGCAGACGCCAGTGCCATTGTTTACACAGTGGTAGAGACTGCCAAGGCGAACGGACTGGAACCGTATCGTTATCTGAAACTGCTTTTGACAGAACTGCCCTATTTGGGCAAGACTCCGAGCCAGGAGAATCTGATGCAGTTTCTCCCATGGTCCAAGACCATGCAGGCTGCCTGCACGGAGCTGAAAACAAACATCAATGCACCGAGGGATCTCTAACGGATAATGTACAATAACTTGCGCAAATTGGAAAAAGCATAAAAGAAGACATAGCTTGCAGGCTCTGGTAGAATGAAGTTACCACACAAACATTCGAAAGGAGACAGCAAACTATGTCCGAGAAAATTGTACAGCTAAACGAGGAAGTAATCAAGGGCCAAATCAAGGAATTGGTTCGCGGCAGCGTGGAGGAAACCCTGAACGAGCTGCTGGAAAAGGAGGCGGAGTCCCTGACGCAGGCGGCCCGCTATGAGCGCAGCGAGGCCCGTCAGGGCTACCGCAGCGGCCACTATGACCGTAATCTTACCACCACTTCTGGCGATGTCACGCTCCACGTACCCCGGCTCAAGGGCGTATCCTTTGAGACTGCCATCATCGAGCGGTATCGCCGCCGGGAGAGCAGCGTGGAGGAGGCCCTCATCGAGATGTACCTGGCAGGCGTCTCCGTGCGCCGTGTGGAGGACATCACGGAGGCACTGTGGGGCAGCAAGGTCTCGCCCGCCACCATCAGCGAACTGAACAAGAAAGCCTACGTTCACATCGAGGACTGGCGCAACCGCCCCTTGCGGGGCGGCCACTATCCATACGTCTACGTGGACGGCATCTACCTGCGCCGCAACTGGGGCGGAGAGTACGAAAATGTTGCTGTTTTGGTGGCGATCGCCGTGAATGAGGACGGTTTTCGTGAGGTTTTAGGCGCTGCCGAGGGCATGAAAGAGGACAAGGCCAGTTGGGTCAGTTTCTTCCAGTGGCTTCGTGGACGCGGACTGGACGGCGTGAAGCTCATCGTCGGGGACAAGTGTCTGGGTATGTTAGAGGCCGTGGGCGAGGTGTTCCCGGACGCCAAATATCAACGCTGCACGGTGCATTTCTACCGCAATGTTTTCTCTGTTGTGCCCAAATCCAAGGTCAAAATTGTAGCGAAAATGCTCAAGGCGATCCACGCCCAGGAGAGCAAAAAGGCCTCCCGCGAGAAGGCAAAAGCCGTGGTCGCCGAGCTGCGCGCCATGAAGCTGAAGGAGGCCGCCAAGAAAGTCGAGGACGGCATTGAGGAAACGCTGACCTATTGTGACTTTCCCAGCGAGCATTGGACGCGCATCCGTACCAACAACGTGATCGAGCGGCTGAACCGTGAGATCCGCCGCCGAACCCGCGTGGTGGGGACGTTCCCTGACGGCAACTCCGCCCTGATGCTGGTCTGTGCCCGCCTTCGCCATGTGGCAGGTACCCAGTGGGGCTGCAAGAAATACATGAATATGAAGCACCTGGAGGCGGCTCTGGATGACGCCTCTATTGCCGGCTGACTTCACTCAGCCGGAGCCTGCAAACAATTTTGCGCATAAATCTTGACGGGACCCTCTAACGAGATCCCTCGGCTGTCTTTTATCCCGTACGGTTATTAAGCGCTTACTCTGCTCCTGAGTGCAGACCGGGTTCCTCGACAGACTGGAAGAGGGATACCCATTTACTGGGTATCCCTCTTTTTCATTGGGCTAACAAGCTCATTATCATGATGTAGAAACTTGCACCTTTGTTTTTGCATTTCGACCAGTTTCTTTAGTCACTGGATTCCCTTTGTGAGTCAGTCGTACTTATTAAAGGCCTCTACGACCTGCTTACCATCTTCAATATCTTTATCTTTTGCTTCCTACTACTACAATATCGAGGGCACGGATTGTTCCTTCTTTGACACCATAAATCCTGTGAAGGAACAATTACTGAAAATGGGTGAACCCTTTGGGCGGAGGAGATTCTGCCGGTTTTCTCAGATGGATATGATAAAAGACGCTCATTAGGAAATCATGAAAGAGCAACGGCTACAGTTGACCGAGATGCTTACTGATGTCGGCCAATGCATAGTAACAGTCTTCAAAGGCAGGGAAAATTTCTTGATACATTTTAACATTTTTTTCGATTGGGAGAGTGATGGTTGGATTTTGCCTAAAATAGTAAACGTCCGAGTAATTGTTCAATTCGCCGAGCGCGACGCCGCAGATTACAGCGCTGCCGATACAGCCAATAAGACTGGAATGGTCAAAAGCCGTGATCTCAACTTCAAGTACATCAGACAGAATTTGCTGCCATGCCTGTGATGCGGCACTACCAACTAAGCACATACTGGAAAAAGGCTGTATCGTCGAAATCTGGTTTTTGATCTGCGCAAGCTGAAATGACACGCCCTCGAGAATGCTTCGGCACAGGTCGTACCTCGTGTGTCGGGAATTGAGACCTATGAAACCACCGCCTGCGGAGCTGCTCCACCATGGAGCGCGCTCTCCGCGAAGATAAGGCATGAACAGGAGACCGCGACTCCCGACCGGAGAGTTTTCAAGTTGTTCTTGAAGAAACAAGTCAAGGGAATCAGACTCCATATTACCCTGCTTGAGAAAAGTATTGCAAAACCAGTTGAGGCAAAGGCGACCGGATAGGGTGGTTCCACCATTAACATATAGGCCGGAACTGAGATAAGATGCCTTAGTGATCGAGTGCATGGAATCAAACTCGCGACTGTCTGTGCATTGAGAGATCCACGAGCAGGATCCTAGGTTGATATAGGCATCACCTGGAGAAAGTAGTCCGCACCCAACGGCGGGGGCACGCCCGTCGCCAACGCCCTGCACGACTGGTGTATTGACTGAAAGCCCTGTCTGCGAGGCGGCCCTTTCGGTCAATGTGCCGATAATAGAGCCGGCACGAAGTACATCGGGAAGCTTCTCCTCGTCTATGTCAAATGCGGTGAGGATTGATTTTGACCAGCACCCACTATAGAGATCATACATCTGCGTAAAGCCAGCGCAGGTCTCGTCGGTACAGAGAATGCCGGTCAGCATATAGCAGACATAGTCCTTACAGGTAATGAACTTATAAGCTTTTTCATAAATATCTGGTCGGTTTTGCTTTATCCAAAGTACCTTGGGAAGGGAAAATGAGTCACCGATACAGGTTCCGGTTATTTTATGGATCGTTTCATTTCCAAGTTGCCGCTCGATTTGCATAACCTGCCGTGATGAGCGTCGATCATCCCATGTAATGGAATCACAGATCGGGTGCAGGTCTTTGTCAACAGGCAGGCACCCCATCATTTGCCCGCACATACTTACACCTACGACACTTTTGGAAGGAATATTAGCAAGGAGTATGCGGCAGTTTTGGCAAAAGGCACTCCACCACAAATCGGGCGACTGCCATGCCCAGCCTTCGTTGCTATTTTGTGGAGAGTAATGAACAACGTTGCTTTTGATAAGAGTGCCATTCACTGAAAAGAGTGCGGCTTTACAGGAGAACAGCCCGATATCTTGCGTCAGAATATACTTTTGCATACGTGTAAACAACCTCCATTCCTTAAAGCCTTAGAATAATATCATTATAATTATTTCATTTGTAATAAGTCAAGTTATAAATATATAAAAATCAATAACAGTGGGCGAAACAAAAACAGGAAAGAGGATGTGTGATTTTAGACAAGGCACGGTGGATTTTTCAGCCGAGAGATGGTTAATTTGACGTATTCAACAAAAAATAGACCGATTTTTGTGCACTGAAATTGGGAAAGACATCTTTACAAGACTTATTATAATGATTATAATAATGCCAATAAGAAGTTGGCTGCAGACGCTTCTTAAGCATAATGCTTATGCCTAGATGAAAACACGAATACTTCGCAAAACCTTTTTTCCAATCCCATAAATAAAGAAGGAGGAGAAAATAGTGACCGTTTACGATCTATTAGTTGACTTTACTATTGCATCAGCACTTATTCTCGTTGGCCAATTTCTTCGCGCAAAAATCAAGTTTTTCCAAGAGTTTTTCATGCCAGCCAGCATGATCGCAGGCTTTTTGGGACTCTTCCTCGGCAAGCAGTTTCTCAATGCTCTCCCTTTTTCTGCCAGTGCAGGTTCCTATACGGGAGTGCTGATCATCATTATCTTTGGTGTTGTTGGACTTAACGGCTTTTCTGGATTTGGCGGCGGTATGGGTAAGCGACTTCTTGGCTTCACTATGTACCGCAATGTTATTTACTTTATGCAGTTTGCACTTGGTATCGCAGTCTGCTTAACTATTGTCAAAGCAATCGTGCCTGATATCAACCCTGCGTTTGGTATGCGGCTTTACCGGCGGACATGGTACGGCTGCCGCAGTCGGCAAGACTCTCGTGGATCTTGGCTGGGCGGAAGCTGGTGACCTTGGCATGACCTTTGCTACTGTTGGCATTCTGACAGGTATCTTTGGCGGCCTTGCATTTATTAAGATTGGCACGAAGCGCGGCTGGACGGCTTATATCAAGGATTTCAAATATATCTCAGGTGACATGAAAACCGGTATGGTTGCTAAAGAAAATCGCGGCTCCATGGGTGAGGAGACTACATCTTCGGTCAGCTTGGAGAGCCTTGCCTTCCATCTCTGCCTTGTGCTGCTGATCTCCGGCGGCGGTTATCTGGTCAATTCAAAGATTATCGCGGTCTACCTTGTCGCGGGAGCGCCGGATTTCACTGTAGCCTTTATTGTGGGCTTGATTTTCTTCTTGATCTTCAAGAACACGCCAGTCTACAACTATATAGATAAAGACGTTAACAGCCGAATTTCCGGTACAGCAACAGACTATCTGGTATTTTTCGGTGTTGCGATGATCAATGTTCAAGTTATTATCGACTATGCGGTTCCTCTGCTTATTGAGATCATTGTTGGCTTCGTTTGCGTATTTTTGACAATGATCCCGCTCGGCTCCAGCATGAATAACAAGAGCTGGTTCGAGAGATCCATTTTCTGCTACGGCTATTCTACGGGCGTTTTTGCTATTGGCTTCGTGCTGCTTCGAATCGTCGATCCGGAAAACAGATCTCTTACGGTCGATGATATTGCCTTGTCCCCGTGGATCAGCTTTGCTGAGATCGTTGTTTGGTCTCTGGTGCCAGTGATGCTTATTAACGGCAAGGGCTGGACAGTCGTGGGGGGTGCAGCTGCGATTTGCATTGTATCTCTGCTCGTGTCGATCGTTTGCAAGGCGTGGTGGGGGAAGGTTCCTCTTGCAGGCCGCGGCGGCTACGGTTTGGACGAGTAATGTGCCCTCTCTAAACCACTTGGAGAGGCGGCAATGGTTGGATTGCCGCCTCCAGGGATAGAGAAACAAAGAGCTTTGCACAATACAGTTCCATACAGGTCTATTCAGCGGAAGCTGTTGGATAAATTATGATAATGAAAGGAAAATGACTATGAGCTATCCGAAAGTTGACTTCTTATACCTTGATGAACCCTCAATGCTTAAGGCTGGCGTTTGTGATATGCCTGCTTGCATGGATATTGTAGAGGAGTGCTATCATCTGCTCGGGCAGGGCGACTATGTCATGGGCGGCAAAAATCATGACTCGCACGGCGTTAAGATCGTGTTCCCCAAAACATCCCCGTTCCCCAATATGCCGATTGAGGGTCCTGACCGCCGCTTCATGGCGATGGTAGCCTATGTTGGCGGACGCTTTAACGTTGCTGGTGAGAAATGGTATGGCTCCAATATTGCGAACAAGGCGAAGGGCCTTCCGCGTTCCATTCTGATGGTCATGCTCAACGACCCCGATACCGGTGCACCGCTTGCACTCATGTCTGGCAACCAGATCAGTGGTATGCGTACGGGCGCGGTTCCGGGCGTCGGCGCACGCTATCTTGCCCGTAAGGATGCAAAGGTTTGCGGTTTGATTGGTTCCGGCCCGATCAATCGTAGCTGCTTCATGTCCCTTGTAGAAGCGTGCAAGGAGCTTGATGAGGTCAAGATTTTTGACGTGTTTCCCGAGAATGCCGAAAAGCTTGCCAAGTGGATACTTGAAACCTATCCACAGATCAAAAAGGCGTATGCAGTTGCTACCTGCGAGGAATGCGTCCGCGGCTCGGATGTTGTTAACTCGGCAACCTCCGGAAAATCTCTACCATATATTAACGGAGAGTGGATTAAGAAGGGAGCCTATGTATCACTTCCTGCCGGGATCGTAATGGATCAAGAGTTTGTTCTCCGCGACGATATTCTGCGTGTTGTTGATAATTGGGGAATGTACGAGGCGTGGTCTGAGGAATTGACCTATCCGTGGCATGATTCTATCGAGCTGATCGGCGCTTATTATCTCGACTGGATCAAGGAGGGAACTATGAAGCGCGATCAGCTGTGTAATTTGGGTGAGATTGTCAACGGACATCGCCCGGGGCGCACGAGCGACGATCAGATCGTTATCTTCGGCCAGGGCGGTCTGCCTATCTATGATGTTGCATGGGGCAAGCAGTGCTATGACAAGGCTGTTGAAATGGGCCTTGGTGTTAAACTGAACCTCTGGGACGAGCCTTATATGCACTGATTCGGCATCGAGTGGGTCAATGTTTGATCTGCGATAAGGGGGAAGGGGGCTGCGATAAGCAGCCCCCTTCTTCGGTGGAGAAAAAGTCTATATGAGAAAAGAAATACTCTGTATAGTTGCAGCATTGTGCGTCTTCTTTGGAAAAGACACAGCGTCAGTGCATCAAAACAGTAGAAACTGAAAGAGCTTCACATCGGATTCCAATTTTTGTAGACAAGCTGGTTTATCCCGCGCTGTACCGTGTCCGCGCTATTTCTGTCGTGCTCGATATGCAGTCCATTATCGAATGCAGATGGTGACCGAACCCTCAAGACGGATAGCGCATAAGGCTCAAGCAGCTCATAAATTTCAAAGCCTCTGCCGCCGATATAGACGGTTTGGGGATCAAACAGGTTGATAAGAATAGACAACAGCTCACCAAGTTTTTTTCCACGATCTTCTAATAGCCTAGTGCGCTCATCTTCCGAAAGCTGTGGAGCCCAAAATATATCCATGCCGCGTTGTGCGAGATCATTTTCAATGCAGCCATGCGCCCCGCAGCGGGGACAAACGTTATCAGGGGCTCCGATCGGGATATGGGCGATATCCGCGGCGTTCCCATTTCTGCCGCGCAACAGGTTTCCCTCGCAAATAACGCCTACGCTGAGGATAGTCGAGGAATGAAGATAGAGGATATTTTCGGAATTATGACCTGCCTGGCTTACTGAAACAACGCAAAGATTTGCTTGGCTTTCTGTGTAGCAAGGCAACCCCGTACGCTGGCGGATTAGTTCTTCCAATGAGGTATTATCAAAATTAGAATGAAGACCATTGGTGAGCTGCCTGTTTTTATGCCCCTGCCCACCGGAAACGGAAAGCCCTACACCAACAAACACAATACCGCTAAACCCCTGAGAATGGGCCAGATCTTCATAGACCTGCTGGATATAATTGGATATGGACATAGCATCGTCATCTGCTGTAAGTGGAAGCTCTGTCTGGAACAAAAGCTTGTTTGCAAAATCCAGTGCGGATATTCTTAAAATATCCTCCTGCGGCCGCTCTACACAAAGAGAACAATACCCACCACTGTTAAAATGAAATTTGTCGGGGGTACGTCCGACAGTGGTATCACCACTCTTGGTTTCGTAGAGAATATGGAGATCTTCTAAAGCGTTACATACATTTGAAACGGTTGAGAAGCTTAGACCGGTATCAGAGGCTATCTCACGCTTTACCATTCCTGAGGAAAAACGGAGCGCATCAAGAATTTTTCGAACATTTGCTCCTTTTATATCGGTTATATCCATAGGAATACCTCCCTGCGGCAACGATTGGTCAGATCAAATGTAATATTTATGATAATAGCAGGATTTTTACTATCCTGCAAGGAAAGATTTTTGCTTTGAGTATTTTGGGTAAACAATTCTTGAGGAATTTAGGTGGAGTACAGTGGATTTGAATCAAATTATTATCAACCTTATGGTCGTATTCATGGTTGTCGCTGTTTTGGATAAGTGCATCGGATCACAGTTCGGCCTTGGAAATAAGCTGGATGAGGCCCTCGATACGATCGGGCCAATGTGTATACCAATGGTGGGGATGTTTTTGCTTGCTCCTGTGATTGGTGAGTTGCTCAGTCCTGTCGTGGGTCCTCTTTTTACTGCGATGAAGGCCGATCCAGCGATGTTTGCCGGTACAGTTCTCGCCTGTGATATGGGCGGTTATTCGCTTGCGCTGAATATGGCACAGGATCCGCAGGCAGGGCAACTCGCGGGCTGCATTCTCAGTTGCTCACTTGGTGGCGTTATTTCATTTACGATTCCTGTAGGAATCACCATGGTAAAAAAGGAGAACCTCCCTCCTTTTGCCATCGGTGTGCTTCTTGGAATTGTCACTGTTCCCATCGGCCTGCTCGCGGGTGGACTAGTCATGGACTGCTCGTTAGCGATGCTACTGCACAATGCACTCCCCGTACTTTTGATTTCGCTTATCATCGCCGTCGGCCTGTGGCGGGCACAAAAGCAGACGATCTTCGTGTTCAATGTTTTTGGCAGGGCACTTACGGCGATAGCGGCAATAGGTTTTGCAATCGGCATTATTCAGGAGCTTACACCGGTTGTGATTCTTCCAGAAATTGCGTCAGTCCTTGATGGCATTCGCGTGGTTGGCAGTGTTGCGATTGTTTTATGCGGGGCGTATCCGATGCTTGAGATAGTTAACCGTGTTTTCGGAAAGAGCATAAAAAGGGTGGGCAGCCTAATGGGAATTGATCAAGTTGCGACCCAAGGCATCATAGGAGGCTTTGCCAATATTATGCCAATACTTGGTTCGTGCAATCAAATGTCACCGGCGGGCATTACGGTAGCATCGGCATTTGCAGTAAGTGCCTCCTGCGTCTTCGGAGATCATTTGGGGTTTATTGCCAGCGTGGACAAGACTATGCTTATGCCGATGATTGTTTCCAAGTTGGTGGGCGGCGGTGCGGCGGTGCTTTTGGCGATCCATGTTAACAAGAAGAAAAGCTGAATCCTGAAAAGAGATGGTGCAGTGGAAGGAGAAAGCTTGCCTTGATAATGAAGAATCTGCCAAAGCACAATGCCTCGATAATACATTGGGAAATCATTCAACACGTCTTTGTACAGATGGATCATCTCATGTCTGTCCAGCCGCTGTCTGCTTTTACGCTTACTTTGTTTCGCTCAGAGTTGGTGCATTTCGCAGGACCCGAAGCAGATATCGGTACGGATCTAAGGTGTTCTCCTTCGCCGTTTCAATTTGGTTGTAGATTGCAGCGCTGGCCCGCACGCCTCTGAGTGGATTGGCAAACAGTCGGGATTTTCCGCCCAACACAAGTAGCTTCAGGCTGTTGTGCTGCTTGTTGATGAGATTGTTCAGGCAGGTGTCTCTTTTTACGACCGTGCTTCCGTGCCGCTTATTGAAAAATTTTGCGGGTACCCGCATTTTTTGCAATAGAATAGCCGCAGCAAAAACGAGAGCAACCCAAAAGCTCCGTAAGCGCTCAATAATGGCACGGCTGGAACAAAGGAGAAAGGTGTGCGAAAATCTTCGCATATGTCGAAAAACTTCCGGTAAGTTTTTCGAGAGAATGGGAGGAATAAGGGATGACAGAAGTCATGCAAGTACGAGAAGCATACCGAGTGGAACAGTGGCGGCAGCTTATGCAGCAGTGCAAAGATAGCCCCTTAAATAATCGGGAATTCTGTGCGCAGCAGGGGATCAGCGAAAAGAGCTATTACTATTGGCTGAAAAAACTGCGCGAGTCCGCAGTGGAACACGGGATCCCGCAGCTTGTGGCGTTAGAAGATCGTGAGAAGCCGGATGAACTGCGGATAGAGTATCATGGAGCCAGCATGGTACTGCTGGGACATGTGGACATCGATGCAGTCGCCGCAGTCCTGCGTTCGCTGCAGCAAACATGATAGACCTGAGTCGGGTAGAGAAATACTATGTGGCTTGCGGCTATACGGATATGCGCCGGGGCATAGACGGTCTTGCCGCCATCGTGTCACAGCAATTCGGGGCGCCACTGTGTGAGGACAGCCTGTTTCTGTTTTGCGGGCGGCGGACAGACCGGATCAAAGCGCTGTATTTCTCAGGGGATGGGTATGTACTGCTCTACAAGCGGTTAAACAATGGTGCGTTTCAGTGGCCAAGATCGGAGCAGGAGCTTCGGTTGTTGGATAAGCGAAGCTTTCGGTGGCTCATGGAGGGGCTGAAGCCGGAGCAGCCGAAGGCCATCCAAAAGTGTAAAAAACAAGATCTATTTTAGAGAAAGTGCTGTGCTTTAAGCTCATTTCATGGTACAATATAGCCAAGAAATGAGAGAAAAGGCGGTGGTGTTAAATGGGCAGAACAAATCCTTCTGCAGCCAATAACACTGCCGCTTTTTCGCAGCTGCAGGCAGAGAACGATGCACTGAAAAAGGGAAAACAGGGATCTGCGCCAGAAGCTCGAGCGAATGAATGAACTCCTGCTCAACGCGCAGCGTGCCCGCTTCGGTTCGTCCAGCGAGAAGCAGGACTATGTCATGCCGAATCAGGTCGGTATTTTCAATGAAGCAGAAGCGGAGCAGGATCCAAAGGCGCCGGAGCCTACGGAAGAAACGATCCTCGTGCCGGCACATACCGCAAGCCGAAGCGGACGATGGACGAGCTGGCTGCCGGTCTTCCGGTAAAGGAGATCCTTATCACCCTGCCGGAGGAAGAACTCATTTGTGATGTATGCGGCAGTAAAATGGCCATGATCGGGAAAAAGCTGGTATCCAGATGTCTGGAGGTCATTCCGCGTCAGTGCAGTCTTTTGGAGTATTATGCGGTGACCTATGCCTGTAAGCCCTGTGAGGAAAAGACCGGGTATGCCCATTTGGTAACCACGGTAACGCCGCCCTTCCTGCTCAAGCACAGTCTGGCATCGGCCAGCACAGTAGCGGATATTATGGTGCGGAAGTATGTGGACGGTCTGCCGCTGGCACGCCAGGAAAAGATCTGGGCGCGCGAAGGAGTTGCTCTGTCCCGCGCCACCATGGCCAACTGGGTCATTCGGGCGGCACAGACTTGGCTGAAGCCGCTATACCGCACGCTGAAGAAGGAATTGCTCGGCAGCAGTACCATTTATGCGGATGAGACCGTTGTTCAGGTCCTGAAGGAGGATGGAAAGGCAGCGGTCTCAGAATCGCGGATGTGGGTCTATGCCGGCAGCGAGCGGAGCGGTCAGTCGGTGCGGTACTTTGAGTATCAGCCCAACCGCAGCGGCAAGCACGCAGCAGCCTTCCTGAAGGGGGTTCCATGGCTGTCTTGTGACAGATGGCTATGCCGGATACAATCAGGTGGAAGGCGTTACAAGATGCGGGTGTTGGGCGCATATGCGGTGCAAATGGCGGGAAGCCATGCCGCCCGGTGCGACAAAGGAGAATTCCAAGGCAGCAGTAGGCTATGACTATTGCAGCAAGCTCTTCGCCGCAGAGCGAAAATATGCGCATTTGAGCAGTTCGGTGCGAAAGACAGCGCGTCAGGTGGAGGCGGAGCCTCTGCTTGAGGCTTATTGGTGGTGGGTAAATACGCTGGAGCCCACACTGGGCAGCAAGCTGGCGGAAGCCGTGACCTACGCCAAGAATCAGAAGGAATACCTGAATTCCTTTCTGGAGCATGGCGAGGTAGATATTTCCAACAATTACGCAGAGAATGCGATCCGCCCGTTCACCGTAGGGCGAAAAAACTGGCTGTTCTGTGATACGCCGAAGGGGGCAGACGCCAGTGCCATTGTTTACACAGTGGTAGAGACTGCCAAGGCGAACGGACTGGAACCGTATCGTTATCTGAAACTGCTTTTGACAGAACTGCCCTATTTGGGCAAGACTCCGAGCCAGGAGAATCTGATGCAGTTTCTCCCATGGTCCAAGACCATGCAGGCTGCCTGCACGGAGCTGAAAACAAACATCAATGCACCGAGGGATCTCTAACGAGATCCCTCGGCTGTCTTTTATCCCGTACGGTTATTAAGCGCTTACGAAAAGGGAATCACCTCTGCGCTGTCCTTTGCGCTCTTTTGCTCATATACCGTCGGCTTTCGGTGCGGTATAGGGGCGGTAGTTTTCTGCCTGATTTCTGCTTTCCAGCGACTTTTTATGTCGTTGGAAAATTTTTTTGAATTTTTTTGCCGAAAAGTGCGCAAAACCGCCCCTCCCAATCGGGATATAAGCAAAGGGGAAAATACACCGCCTCCCGCGGTTCGGGAAGGAGGTGCAAAAACTCATGGAGCTGACGCCGTCCCAGAAGGAAACCGTTCGGCATGAATTCGACAGGCTATGCAGGATGGTGCTGCGCGGAGAGACCATCGATTATGACAATCACATCGCATGGCGTTCCAAGCATGAGACTTCCCTTTCGTGGTTGTCAGAAAGTCAGGAGGGACAGTTTGGCGTACTGGACGAGTACCCATGCGAGCGGTTCTGCTTCCAGGTGCAGGGTTATACCATCCCTATCCGCAGCGAAATCCTTGCCAATGCCCTTGTGAAGCTGTCTGAGAAAAAGCGGGATATTATTCTGCTTGCGTATTTTCTGGATATGACCGATCAGGAGATTGCGGATAAGCTGGATATGGTCCGATACACCGTGCAGCGCAGACGCGCAAAGTCTCTTAAGGAATTAAAGAAGGAAATGGAGGTTGATAGCAGTGGCGAACAAACCGGGTAATGCGAATGTATCCCTGCTTCCTTTTTCCACCATTGAAGCAGCATCTTCCGGAGATGTGGATGCGATCAATGCCGTGCTGCGGCACTACGAACGCTATATGGCGGCTCTGGCGACAAGGCGGCTCTATGATGAGAACGGCGTTGAGCATCTTTGCATTGATGAGGAAAAGCTATGCAGGATGCGGACGAAGCTGATCACCAAAATCCTTGAATTCAAGGTGATCCGAACCGTGTGAATACATCTGCCGCGCAGGAATGTGTTTGCCCCTTTCCACGCTTCTGCGGCGGCATCTCCGTGCATCTGCGAGGAAAGGCTCTTATCTCAATGGATAAGAGCCTTTCCCGGCTGATACACAGCCTGATATATGCACCTTGACAATGCGCTTTGCGCTGCATAGGCAAACGGATAACGTTTCGAGCCGGACGAGCCGGCAGGCGGTGCGCCAAGACCCATCCAGATAACTGGACAGGCGAGCGAGCAAGCCGGTCTGCAACCGTGCGTGGCAGCACGGCGGCCATGACTCCGAGTTTGGGATAATGATACTCCCGCGTTGAACGCCCTCAAAGCATTGCGCGGCGCACCCATCAGCATGGGCCGGGGTGAGATTCCCGTGGGCGGCTGCCAGCCGCCGTCCGTTCTTGCCACTATTTATAGCGTGATAATAACAACTTATAACTTTTACTATTTTGGGAGGTATCCCCATGACAGATAAAATCGGCTTAACGATAGAAGAAGCCGCCGACTATACAGGCATTGGCAGAAACACCATGCGGAAGCTCGTGGAATGGGAGAAGATTCCCGTACTGCGGATCGGGCGCAGATACATCATCCGCATAGACGTTATTCATAAGTTCATGGAAGCCAACCAGGGTGCAGATCTTCTGGTGCGGGAACAGGTCCGCGCGGTCAGATGAAGGACAGTGCAACATGGAGCTTTTTATTTGCCGGTTTGTGTGCGGTCTGCTATAATAGCAGACAACACATCATAACAGCTCCGTTTGCCGCTATGAGAGGAGAAGCACTATGGCAAAAGGTTCTGTAAGAAAAAAGGGGAAGAAGTGGTACTATCGGTTCTATGTAGAGGATGCCAGCGGCAACAGCGTCCAGAGGGAGTTTCCCGGTTCTGAGAGCAAGAGCGAAACGGAAGCCATGCTCCGCAAGGCCATGGCAGATTATGAGGAAAAGCAATTCGTAGCAAAATCTGAAAATCTGACCCTTGCAGGGCTGCTGGACAAGTGGATTGAGGAGGAACTGAAGCCCGGTTCTCTGAGCAACGGCACGGTGGCCGCCTACATCGACACAGCCAGACGCATCAAGAAGCACCCCATCGCCGACCGTAAGCTGAAGAAGATCACACCGGATTATCTGCAAAGCTATCTGGACCTGTTGAGCCTCGGCGGTGAATGGCCGGACGGCACGGTGAGGAAAGCGCTGAGCAGCGGCTCCATGCGGCAATACTCCGCTGTGCTGCAAGGTGCGTTCCGCTTCGCAGTGTTCCCAAAGCAGTATCTCTCCTTCAATCCCATGCAGTATATCGTGTACCGCAAGAGGACGGAGGACTACGACCTGTTTTCGGAGGACGGTGCGGAGGAGGATGTTCCCATTATCCCGACGATCTCCTACGAACAGTTTCTTGAACTGAATGAGATGCTGTCCAAAAAGAAAAATCCCGCCCTTCTGCCCATCCAGATCGCGTACTACACCGGACTTCGCATTGGCGAGGCTTGCAGCCTGACCTGGCAGGACATTGATTTGAAGGAGCAGCGGCTGATGGTGAGACGCAGCATCCGCTACAACTCAGCGCGGCACAGGACGGAGATTGGCACCACGAAGCGCAAAAAGATCCGCTCAGTGGATTTCTGCAACACACTGGCGGAGATTTTGAAAGAGGCAAAGAAGGCGCAGATGCTTGACCGCCTTGCCTGCGGGCCGCTATACAGCCAGAATTACTACTTGAGCATTGAAGAAAAGAACCGCACCTACTATGAGGTTTACAGCCTGCCGGTTTCGGAGCATCCTCCAGAGGGTTATCAGGCGATCAGCTTTGTCTGTGTGCGGCAGGATGGCAGGTATGAGTCTCCGGCAACGGTTTCCAATATGTACCAGACAGCGAAGAAAAGAGTGGACGGTATGGAGAGCTTTCATTTCCACCAGCTTCGTCACACCTTCACCAGCAATCTGTTGTCCTACGGCGCAGCGCCGAAGGACGTGCAGGAGATTCTTGGTCATTCGGATGTGACGACCACAATGAATATTTACGCACACGCCAGTAAGGAAGCCAAGCGAGACGCCGCAAAACTGCTGGACAAGGTGCAATAAGACTTTCCCTTGTTCTTTCCTGACAAGGGAAAAAACAAGGGAAATTGAGAGCAGAGAAACATCCAGACGCCTTGAAAAGCAAGCAATTTCAGCACTTTTGAGAAAAATGATTTACAAATCGGAATTTGCGGGAGAGGTTGATATGAAAGATGTGAAGAAGCTGCTTTGGATCGCGGCTGGTATTATTCTTGCAATAGCCTTAGCTTGCGGAATAAACCTTTGGCAGAACGCTCAGGTGATCAGATGGCAGACAGACCATATGCCTGAGCTTCAGCACATACTGACCTTTGCAGAGAACAAGGGTGCGGACTGGGCAACGGATGAGTTGATGATAAGCGGAGTAGACGGATTTAGAAAAAAGAGCCTGTATAAAAAATGGGGAAATCCAACCGAGAGCGTGGAGACTGCAGAGGAAGATATTTGGGTCCTGTCGGATCAATTCCAGCTTGTCGTTGATTATGACAAACATGAACGAATTGAGAGCGTGAAAGTAGTTCCAAGCACATAGACAAATTAGAATTTGGAGGAACTTATGATGAAAAAAATGATAATGGCATTATGTATATTTATTTGTGTGTTTACTTTAGTTGCGTGTTCTGGACAACAAACAAACGAACCACTTACTTTAGGTGTCAATGCGATAATAACAGAAATTGATAAAGAAAATAAAATCATAACCACAAAAGATAGCGGAGAAGAAGGTGTTTTAGGGGATGATTGTCTTATTGATTGTTCCAAAATTCCTATGATTTATTGTAATTATGATACACAAGATGTTGTAGGTATAACACTTGATGATTTACAGGTGGGGGACGATATCATTTTGACTATTCGGAGTTCGGAAATAGAAAATCTTCAAAAGGAAGATGACAATAAAGCAAAAATAGCAGTTGAACAATTACAATTAGGTACACAAAGAATTAAATAATTTCCAGGTTGTCGTACTCGTTCCTAGCAGTGTTTGGGGCAGGCACGCCCCAACAAGAAGCAGTCCCCAAGAGGCAGAAAATTTTCAAGAATTGAAAATTTTTGGCCACGGGATGATTCTTGCTCTTACGAACAGCAGAAAACCCAGAACTGCACAGCTGATTCAGCTAGCAGTCCTGGGTTTTCTGTTATCAGATTAGAATATGTTTTACGAAGTCCCTGCATAAAAACGGCAGTCCGTTTTCATATAGAAGCACGATGGAGAAGGGGAGAGGCTCACTGCTTTTTCGCCGGGCTCCCGTCCTCGTTGAAGTTGGCCTTCAGCAGGCCGTCCACCAGAAAGGCGGACAGGCACAGAAAGATCATCTGCCCCCCGATGAGCCACAGAAACAGCGTCCCCAGCAGGCTCCGGCCAAAATACGCCGCCCCGGCGGACACCACCGCCAGGGCCAGGCCCAGCCGGACCCACAGTTTGGACAGGTGGGCGTGGGCAAAGCGCCAGGTATCCTCGTTTTGCTCCGACAGGGCGGTGCGGTAGGCCAGCCCGTTACCTTCCCGACGGGGCGGATGCTTCCGCCAGCGCAGGCCCACCACCAGCATGGCCACGGGGGTGAGCATGGTCAAAATCACTTGAAACCACATCATTTTCACTCTTTTCTATTATCGTTGTTTTCCCCTGAGTCCAAAACTTTTCGGCGTTTTTTGACACCTGCCAGGGGATTGGCCCGGGCGGCGGCCCGGAGATCATCGTTGTCCACGTGGGTGTAGATCTGGGTGGTGTTCAGGTGGTCGTGGCCCAGAACTTCCTGCAATGTACGCACGTCCACGCCGTTTTGCAGCATCAGGGTGGCCGCCGTGTGGCGCAGCTTGTGGGCGGAATACTGGGTGCTGTCCAGCCCCGCATCTGCCAGGTGCTTTTTCACCAGCTTGTGGACCGCCGCCACCGAGATGCGCCGCCGGTTTTGCAGGGTGACGAACAGGGCGTTCTGGTCGATGAGGGTCAGGGCGTTCCGATCTGTCATCCAGTCCTGAATGGCTTTGACGCAGGCGTCGTTCAGGAACAGGATGCGCTCTTTATTGCCCTTGCCCAGCACCCGCAGCTGGTTGTCTCGAACATCCGTTACATTCAGGTTCACCAGCTCAGAGATCCGCAGGCCGCAGTTTAAAAACAGGGTGAGGATGCAGAAGTCCCGGGTGGCGTTTTTGCCGTCCACAGACTCCAGCAGGTCGATGCTCTCGTCCAGACTGAGGTATTTGGGCAGGGATTTTTTCTGCCGGGGCGAGTCCAGGTCCTGGACCGGGTTTTTGGTCAGCAGCTTGGCCTTGTTGGTGAGGTATTTATAAAAGGAACGGATGGTGGCAACTTTCCGAGCCCGGGACGCGGCGTTTAAGCCACGGTCACGGTTAAGAAAATCCATATAAGCGTACACGTCGCTGAGTGTCACAGAGCCAACCAGGTCCAGCGTTACATCATCAATGGAGATGTGGTCCATGGGAACGGACTGGAGTGATTTGTCCCGTGCGCGTTTTAAGTAACGAACAAAACTGCGTAAATCTAAATAGTATTCATCCACCGTTTGTTTGGAGTGACCCTGGACAGTGGCGTGATAGCTCAAAAAGTCCCGGATCAGGGGTGGAGCCTCGGTTCGATAGTCCATTTCGCGTTTTAGCCTCCACTCAGGTCAACAAAATCTTTATTTTGTTGACCTTACACAATGTCTCTTTAAGGGCCCCGCAGGCCCCCCCTCCGGCCCTTGGCCGGTCAGTTCAGTATAACACAGCCCAGGGAAAAAATCCACGGTGAACTGTGTGCGCGAATCTCTGCGCTTAAGCTGACGCCGCTGCGCTTTAGCGCACGGTCAGCCTCGGCGTTCCTGTTGGGGTTGCTTCACGGGATCAGTATTTGTTTTTCTCCTTCGGCGATGGGATGTTTCTGTCGGAGCTGCTGTGGTCCGTTTTCTGGGTCCGATCCTGCGCTGATTTTGGCTCCGTCCTGGTTTCGCCGCATAATCCAGGCCCCGGACCTCCAAACTAATGACATCTCATTTTAAGGAGGTCCCCTTCCATGAAACGTCCCCTTTTCCCCGGGTCCCTCAGGGCTTCGGGCCGGGCGTTGGCGCTGCTGCTGACGCTGGCCCTGCTGTGGCCTGTCAGCACCCCCGTCTCCGGTTTCTTCTGGAACAAAAAGGCCGACGGGCCGAAAATGGAGGATTTCTCCAAAAACGGCCTCATCGGCAGTGTCATCGTCTTTGAGCCGGAGGACTTTGTGGTCCAGTCGGGCAGCCAGGCCGTGCTGGACAGCATCACCATCCTCAGCCTGCCCGATTCCGGCTCCGGCGTGCTGACCATGGGCGGCCAGCCTCTGGAGGAGGGCGCGACAGTGGAGCGCAGCGCCCTGGGCGGGCTGCGGTTCCAGTCGGCCCAGGCCCCCACCGAGACCACGGTGAATTTCACCTTCTCCCCCACTTTCTCCGGCTCCGGCCCGTCTGACCAGGACCCGGTCACCGTCACCCTGTATCTGCTGACCCAGGCCAACCGCGCCCCGGAGGCCCGGAACATGGACCTGTCCACCTATAAAAACGTGGCCATCACCGGCTATTTCGACGCGGCGGACCCGGAGGGCGACCCCCTCACCTTTCAGATCTCCGACTCCCCCGCACGGGGCGGCGTGACGCTGGCGGAGGACGGCTCCGGCCAGTTCGTCTATACCCCCTATGAGAACAAGACGGGCCGGGACTCCTTCACCTATGTGGCCCTGGACCAGGCGGGCAACGCCTCTGAACCCGCCACCGTGACCCTGCGCATCGAAAAACCCGGCACCAAAGTCCGCTACGCCGACATGGACGGGGACCCCGCCCACAAGGCGGCCCTGCGTCTGGCGGAGACCGGCGTCTATGTGGGGCAGCAGGTGGGTGACCGCTACTTCTTCCAGCCTGACGCCACGGTGAGCCGGGCCCAGTTCCTCACCATGGCCATGGCCGCCGTGGGGCTGGAGCCTCTGGACCAGGTCTCCCTCACCGGCTTTGCCGACGATCAGGCCATCCCCACCTGGGCCAAGGGTTCCGTGTCCGCCGCCTTGAAAGCCGGGGCGATCCAGGGCGAGCGGGACGCCTCCGGCGCGCCGGTGTTCCAGGCGGGGGCGGCTGTCACCATGGCGGAGGCCACCGTGATCTTAGACCGCCTGCTGGACGTGGCCGACGCCCCGGTGGAGACCTTCTCCTCTGACGCGGAGCACTGGGCGGCCCAGTCCGCCGCTAACTTGACCGCCTGCGGGGTGCTCCCCGCCGTGGACGCCGACCCCCAGACCCTGTTTGCTCCCCTCACCCGGGGCGAGGCGGCGGAGCTGCTGGACGGCGCTCTGGACGTGCTGGCGGAGCAGGACAGCGGCAGCTGGCTCCCCTGGTGATCTCTCATAGACAGCAAAAGCAGCCCCGGAGCGCGTCTTGCTTCGGGGCTGCTTTGAATGTCGTAAAGCCGTGGATATGGTCAGTCCTCGTCTGCCGCGGCGTCGTACATGGGCCGTCCACCGGCGGGACCGGCGGCAGGGGCGGCTCCGCCCACGCCGGACAGGGCGCGGAAGCGGGCGCGGGACTTTTTGATCTCGTCATAGGCCTCGGCCACTGCCTCTTCGGTGCGGCGCAGGGCGTCCTCGCAGTATTCGTTGGCGGAGCGCTTCAGTTCCCGGCTGCGCTCCTCCACCTGCTGCATCAGCTCGTTGGCCCGCTGACGGGCCTGGAGGGAGATGGTGTTCTCCTCCAGCAGCTGGCGGGCCTTGTCCTCCGCCGCCTTGCGGATGGTGTCCGCCTCTCGCTTGGCCGCCGCCAAGGTCTCCGCCCGGCTGGCCATGACCTTTCTGGCCTCGCCCAGCTCCATGGGGAACTGGCTGCGAATGTCGTCGATCAGGTCCAGAGCCCGGTCGCGCTCGATCACACATTTATCGCTGGACAGCGGGGCGTTCTTCGCCTCGTCAATCATTTCAAATAACATGTCCAGCAGCTCTTCCACACCGCTTGCCATGGTTATCCTTCCTTTCCTTCGGTTCCTTCCAATTCCCGCATCCGCTGGTTCACCGCGTCTACGATCTCCCGGGGGACAAAGTCCGCCAGGTCAGCTCCATAGCGGGCCATCTCCTTGACGATGGTAGAGCTGAGATAGGTGTACTTCTCGCTGGAGGCCAGAAACATGGTCTCCAGGCGGGGGTTCAGCTTGCGGTTGATTACCGCCATCTGTACCTCCTGCTCAAAGTCAGACACCGCCCGCAGGCCCTTTACCACCACGTGGGCGCGGCGGCGCTTGGCATAGGCGGCCAGCAGCTCGTTGGAGAAGTCTACTTCTACATTCTGAAACCGGGCCGTGGACCGGCGCAGCAGCTCCACCCGCTCCTCCGGGGTGAACATGCCGTGCTTTTTAGAGTTGACCATCACACAGACGATCAGCTTGTCAAAGCAGGCGCTGGCCCGCTTGATGATGTTCAGGTGGCCCAGAGTCACCGGGTCAAAGCTGCCCGGATAGATGGCAATACTCATTGGCGTTCTCTCCCCGCCCGGTGGAACAGTGTCAATTTGATCTTGCCGTATCGATACTCCCGGCCCCGCTCATAGGGGGCTTCCAGTTGGGGAATGGTCCGTTCCGCCGCAGATTCGCATACTATTATACCATGTTCCCGGAGAATGTCAAACCTTGCGATGGCCTCCAGCGCCCGGTCCAGTAGGTCGCTCTGATAGGGCGGGTCCAGAAAGATCAGGTCGAATTTCTCCCGGCAGCCAGACAGGAAGGAGATGGCGTCTCCCTGGACCACATGGGTCTGGTCCTGAAAGCCGCAGGCCTTGATGTTCTCCCGAATGAGGGCGGCGGCCTCCCGCCGCTGGTCGGTGAAGGTGCAGCGCTCCGCGCCACGGGACAGAGCCTCCAAGCCAAGCTGGCCGGTGCCGCCGAACAGGTCCAGCACCTGCCGCCCCTCGATGTCGAACTGGATGATGTTGAACAGGGCCTCCTTCACCTTGTCGGTGGTGGGACGGGTGTCCATGCCCTGGAGTTCTTTTAACCGTCTGCCCCGGGCAGAGCCGGAAATGATGCGCATATGCTCTCCTCACTTTATTCTGCGTTATTTGTTGGTACGAAAGTGCTGATACACGGCCTGGGCCGCGTTTTTGGGCAGCGTCTTCTGGAGTTCCTCCAATGACGCGGCCCGGATGGTCTTGATGCTCTTGAACTGCCGCAGCAGCTGGGCGCGGCGCTTCTCCCCCACCCCCGGGATGTCGTCCAGGGCGGAGGTGCGCATGTGGCCCGCCTGGAGCTGGCGGTGATATTCGATGGCAAAGCGGTGGGTCTCCTCCTGGATCTGCCCCACCAGGGCGAACACCGCCGGGATGGCCTGGATGCCGATCTCCCGCCCGTCCGGGTGGACCAGGGCGCGGGTGCGGTGCCGGTCATCCTTCACCATACCGAAGGCGGGGATGGACAGGTTCAGGGTCTCCAGCACCCGGGCGGCCACCTTCACGTGCTCCTGTCCGCCGTCGATGAGCAGCAGGTCGGGCTTGTCCGAAAACTTCTCGTCCCCGTCCAGATATCGCCGGAACCGCCGGGTGAGCACCTGCTCCATAGAGGCGTAGTCGTCCGGCCCGGTCATGTTCTTCAGCTTGAACCGGCGGTAGTCGCTCTTTTTGGGCCGCCCGTCCACATAGACCACCATAGAGGCCACGATGTCGCTGGCCCCGGTGTTGGAGATGTCGTAGGACTCCATCCGCTTTGGCGGCTCGGCCAGACTGAGCATCCTGGCCAGCACCTCCAGCAGCTTGTTCTGCCGCTCCTCCCGGGTGGTGGCCCGGACCACCTCTTCCTTGGCGTTTTCATTGGCCAGGTGGATGAGGTCGGTCTTGGCCCCCCGCTGGGGGCTGACCAGCTCCACCCGCCGCCCGATCTGCTCTGACAGCATCCGGGTCAGGGGCACCTGGTCGGGCAGCTCCCAGGGCAATAATATCTGCTTGGGCAGCCGGTCCCGGCCCACGTAATAGGCCCGGACCAGGGCGGACAGGGCGGCGGCGGGGTCCTCCTCCATGGGGGACTCGAAGAGCTCAAAGTCCTTGGCCGCCAACTCTCCCTCCATATAGTGTAGCACCACAAAGCAGCTTTTGGCCGTGCCCCGGAAATAGCCGGTGACGTCGGTGTCGGCCAGGGAACCGGCCACCACCTTCTGCCGCTTGCTCAAAAGCTCGATGGCCCGCAGCCGGTCCCGAATCTCCGCCGCGTGCTCAAAGCGCAGCTCCTCCGCCGCCTGCTCCATCTCCGCCGTCAGGTCGGCCTGGACCTCTTTAAACCGCCCCTCCAGCAGAGAGACGGCCTGGGCGATGGCCTGATCGTGGGCGGGCTTTAATTCGTCCCCCCGGCAATAGCCGTCGCACTTGTTCATGTGGAAGTTGAGACAGGGCCGCTCCTTGCCTATATCCCGGGGGAACTTCTTCCGGCAGGAGGGCAGGCGCAGGGCGGTGCGCAGGGCGTCGATGATGGCCTGGGTGTTTTTCCGACTGGCGTAGGGACCGAAATACCGGGCCCCGTCCTCCGCCACCTTGCCGGCCAGGGAGAAGCGGGGGTAGGCCTCGTTGGACAGGCGGATATAGGGATAGCCCTTGTCGTCCTTGAGCAGGATGTTATACCGGGGCTGGTGCCGCTTGATGAGGGCGCACTCCAGCACCAGGGCCTCGAACTCGCTGTCGGCGATGATGACGTCGAAGTGGTCGATCTGGCTGACCATGGCCCGGGTCTTCTCCGTGTGGGCGGCGGAGTCCTGAAAATACTGGGACACCCGGTTTTTCAGGGCCTTGGCCTTGCCCACATAGATCACGGTGTTCTTGGCGTCCTGCATGATATATACGCCCGGCTTTAAGGGCAGACTGTGGGCTTTTTCTTTCAGTTCGTCAAAGGTCATGGCCGTCTCTCCCCTCTCCCGCGGACGTTTTTCCTTCCGGACACGTCAAAAAAGGCGCCGCAGCGCGGCGCCTTTTTCCTTGACAATTTGGCTTACTCAGAGAAGTCGGAAGAGATCATCTTATACAGAGCCTCGACCGCTTCCTTCTCGTCGGGGCCGTCCGCGATCAGCTTAATGGGGGTGCCCTTCACGATACCCAGGGACAACACGCCCAGCAGGCTCTTGGCGTTGACCTTCCGCTCGTCCTTCTCCACCCAGATGGAGCTTTTGAACTCGTTGGCCTTCTGAATGAAATAGGTAGCGGGTCTGGCGTGCAGACCGACCTGATTATTCACGACTGCTTCCTGACTATACATAAGCTGTACCTCCGCCTCGTCGTTTTGGTTTGTGTAGCTTTAGCATACCAGATTTAGACCGTTGCCGTCAATGACAATTTTCACAAATATCGCATGGTTTTCACCAGAAACGGGAAGCAAAATCTGTCGTTTTGCGCAAAGTAAAATAAAATCAATCCCGTTTTCTAAAAAATTTAACAATTTGGCCGGGAATTTTCCGCTCCATTTCCCGGGAAAACGCTCACCGCAGCTCGGCCACGGTCACGCCGTCCTCCCCCTCGCCATAGCGGCCGGGGCGGAAGGATTTGATATAGCGGCTGCGCTTGAGATAGGTGCGCACGGCCTTGCGCACCGCGCCGGTGCCCTTACCGTGGATGATGGTCACCGTCTCCAGCTTGCCCATCATGGCCGTGTCCAAAAAGCGCTCCAGGACGGAGATGGCCTCGTCGGTCATCATGCCCCGCAGGTCGATCTGGCTGGGGACGGCGGCGGTGCGCAGGGTGTGCTGGGCCCGGGCCACGATCTTGCGGGCCTCCCGCTGGGTGCGGGTCTCCCCTTCCACCACCCGGACCTCCTCCTGCTTGGCGGAGATCTTCAGAATGCCCGCCTGCAGCTGCAACGAGCCGTCCTTGTTCACCGACAGCACCGTGGCCTTTGTCCCCATGGACACCAGCTCCACCGTGTCCCCCGCCACGGCGGGACGGGTGGGCGGCGGGGCCTCGGTCTGGGGGGCGGAGCCGCCCAGGTTCCGCTCTGCCTCGTTTAGCATCCGGCGGGCCTCCGCCCGGCTGTCGTTCACCTGCTGCCAGTCCAGGCGGTCCTGGCGCTTTTGCATCTCCTTCAGCTGGGACAGGGCCAGGTCGCTGGCGGCACGGGCCTCCTCGATGATGCCCCGGGCCTCGGCCTGGGCCTTCTCCACCACCTTGGAGCGCTCCTCCTCCAGCTTCTTCCGGTATTCCCGGGCCTTGGCGGCGGACTGCTCCATCTCCAGTTTCAGGCGGCGGGCCTCGGCGCGCTCCTTCTCCATCTCCTGGCGCTGCTGGTCCAGGCGGGTGAGCACATCCTCAAAGCGCACATTCTCCGCGTCCAGCCGGGCGGCGGCCTTGTCGATGATATACTCCGGCAGCCCCAGGCGGCGGGAGATGGCAAAGGCGTTGGACTTGCCCGGGATGCCCAGCACCAGGCGATAGGTGGGGGCCAGGGTGTCCACGTTGAACTCGCAGGAGGCGTTCTCCACCCCGGGGGTGGTCATGGCGTATACCTTCAGTTCGGCATAGTGGGTGGTGGCGCACACCTGGGCGCCCATGCCCCGCACCGATTCGATGACGGCAGCGGCCAGGGCGGCGCCCTCCACCGGGTCGGTGCCCGCCCCCAGCTCGTCGAAGAGGATCAGGCTCTCGTCGTCCGCCTCCTTTAAAATGCCCACGATGTTGACCATGTGGGAGGAGAAGGTGGACAGGGACTGGGCGATGGACTGCTCGTCGCCGATGTCGGCCAGCACCCGGCGGAACACCCGCACTGTGGAGTCAGACCCGGCGGGGATGTGCAGGCCGCACTGGGCCATCAGGGTGATGAGACCGATGGTCTTCAGGGTCACCGTCTTGCCGCCGGTGTTGGGGCCGGTGATGACCAGGGTGTCGAACCGGTCCCCCAGCTCCAGGTCGTTGGGCACGGCCTTCTTCTTGTCAATAAGGGGGTGCCTTGCCCGGCGCAGGCGCAGGAACTTGTCAGACAGCTTGGGTTCGCTGCACTCCAGCTTCAGCGACAGCTGGGCCCGGGCGAAGATGGTGTCCAGCCAGACGATGAGCTGATAGTCCTCCAGAATGTCCTCTTTGTGAGCGGCGCAGTCGGCTGACAGCTCGGCCAGGATGCGCTCGATCTCCTTCTTCTCCTTGGCGGCCAGCTCCCGCAGCTCGTTGTTGGCCTTCACCACGCCCATAGGCTCGATAAAGAAGGTGGATCCGGAGGAGGACACGTCGTGGACCAGGCCGGGAATGGCGTTCTTGTGCTCGGACTTTACGGGTACCACATAGCGGTCAGACCGGATGGTGATGATGGACTCCTGTAAATACTTGGACTGGTTGGAGGAGATGAGCCGCTGCAAAATGTCCCGGACCTTGGCCTCAGACGCCCGCATGTGGCGGCGGATAGAGGCCAGCTCCGGGCTGGCGGAGTCGGCGATCTCGTCCTCCCCCAGGATGGAGTTGGTGATGCGGTCCTCCAAAAAGCGGTTGGGGGTGAGCGCCTGGAACAGGTGGGAGATGGGGCTCTTCTCCTGGCTGGCGCCATAGTCCCCGGCGGTGCGGGCCGCCCGCAGCACGGTGGCCACGTCGGTGAGCTCCCGGGTGGACAGGCTGCCCCCATGTCCGCCCGCTGGAGGGAGGCCGCCACGGGCTTTACCCCGGAGAAGCCGGGGCTGCCCCGCAGTATCAGCATCTTCACGGCGGCGGACGTCTCGTCCTGGGCCCGCTGGATGTCGTCCATATCCGTCATGGGGCGGAGTGTAAGGGATTTCTCCTTGCCCTCCTCCGTCACGGCGCAACCCGCCAGCATGGTCAGCACCTGGGGCAGTTCAAGGATCTGAATGGATTTTTCTGATAATTCGCTCATAGATGAAACTCCTGTACCCGGCGATGCCGGATGATTTATCTTTGCCTATTGTCCCACAAATCATGCCATTTTGCAAGGGGGCGGTCAATTGACTCCCGCCGCCGGGCCGAAATAGGTCACCAGCAGGTCCACGCAGGCCCCGTAAGACCGGATACCCAGGCTCTGGCCGTTGCCCTTTAAAAAGGAGTCGTACACCTGCTCCGCCCGGTCCTCCACCGGGGAGCGCATGGCCGCCCAATATTGGTTGTTGTCCTGCCAGTCCTGGGACAGCTCCGCCGTGAACGTGCTCTGGGCGATGGCCGTCCAGGTCTGGGGAGAGACTTCATACAGGGCGTTGCACAGCTGGAGCAGCCCCATGAGATAGCCGGAATACTGATAGGTCACGTCCTCCCCGGTGACGCAGGCGGCGATGCCCACAAAGTTGGCCTCCAGCTCGGAGGAGACCATGCGCTGGTGGGCCATCTCGTGGGCCACAGTGGCCGGGATGAGACAGGCCGGGGCGTCCACGTTCACGTTGGCCTCCCCGGTGAAGGGGAAGTACATCCCGGTAAAGCCCAGGCGGCTCTGGAGCCGGGAGAAGAAAATGGGCTTGGCCCTTACGGACTTCACGGCCAGGCAAGGGAATTCCCTTGTCAGGTTTTCATAGATATCCGGGCCGGTCGCAAACACAGTTTCCCGGTCCGCGGCGAAGTGGCCCTCTTCGTCCCGGGGGACCTGGTCGGCCAGCTTAGCGGCGTTCTGGGCGAAGTAATAGGTCACGGCGGCCAGCTCCTCCACCGAGCAGGCCTGGTCGGAAAGACCGCTGCGCTGGGCGAAGGTGTCGGCGTAATAGGCCGCCCGCCACATCCAGCAAAAGGCGCACCACAGCCACAGCCAGGCCGCAGCCAGAGCCAGCAGCCGCCGGAAGAATTGCCCCAGTCCCCGGCGGCGAATGAGGCCCACCACGGCCCGGACCAGCCACACCAGGTTCCCCGCCAGAAACAGGGCAATAGACCACTCCATCACGGAAAACGGGACGAGTGACCACAGCCGCCCCAGCAGCCGCTCCCCCGGACCCATCACGTGGAACACCCAGAAATTCATCACGGCCCGCTTGCTGTGTAGCAGCTGAAACAGCACGCTCAGGGCCGCGGGGATGCACAGCGCCCCCGCCCACCGCCAGAGGGAGCGGACGGTGTTCCCGCTTTTTCGCTCGTAAAATATGTCGTTCACAAAGGGCTCCTCCCGCTTAAGTCTATGTCCATCACCGGCCCACGGGTCCACTCCTGCCCCGGTGGGGGCAGCTGGGGCAGGAACAGGCCGTACAGGTCGGTACACCGGGCCTCCAGCTCAAACAGCCGCCGCCCCGGGCCGTCCAGTTCCCGGGCGTGGGCTGGCTTGGTGAGGATGGGCAGCTGGGCCGTTGTTTTCATCCGTTTTAAAACTTCCCGGCCCCGGGCGTTGAAGCCCAGCACCCGGAGATAGGGCGGCTCAGCGGGGACGTCCGCCGCCGTCAGGCCCAGAAAGGCCCACAGGGCCATCCGCCGCAGCCGGGCCATGGCATACCGCCGGGTCTTGGCCTGGGTGAAGAAGTCGTCCAGGCTCCGGCACTGCCGCCCCGCCCGCTCCAAACGCTGGGGCAGGCCCTCCCCGGCTCCGGCGTCGGGCAGCTTGGCCCAGTCCTCCGCTGTCATCTTCCGCAGGCAGGCCAGCACCGCCCGTTCCCCCAGTCTTGGATCGGCCAGAGGGGCAGACTGTAAAATATCCAGATTCCCGGCGGGGACATAGGGCCGGACGGCCTCCCACTCCCCCCGGGCCAGGTGCTGCCGCAGCTGGGTGGCGGAGCGGAAGCCCTCCCCCGTCCGGTCCAAGCTGTTGTGGGCCGCCCCCTCCCGGCGGATGGTGACGGGCTTGATATTGCTGTGCAGTGAGCGCAGGGCGCGGAGATACTCCACTCCCAAATTGTTGTTTGGGCTGGCCAGGGCGGCCCCCGACGGACCGATGAGGGCTTCCACTGCGGCCTGACGGGCAGCGGCAAAGGACGCGCCCCCCTCCAGGGCCTTCCGCAGCTGTTCCGGGTAGTCCGGGCTGTCCAAACACTCCGCCGCCGCCAGCAGGGGGGCCAGCTCCCCCGTCTCGCTGCCAAAGCACAGGGTATCTATCACCCCGCACCGGCACAGCAGCTCCACCGCCCCCCGGGCGAAGGACTCCGCCGAGGCCGCCGCCCACACCGTGGGCAGTTCTAAGATCAGGTCCGCCCCGCCGTTCAGGGCCATCCTGGCCCGGGTCCACTTGTCCGTCACGGCGGGCCGCCCCTGCTGGACCCAGCTGCCGCTCATCACCGCCACCACAGAGGTGTCCGGCCCCAGCTGTGCTTTCAGGGCGGATATCTGATAGGCGTGCCCCGTATGAAAGGGGTTATATTCCGCTGTGATCCCGGCGATATTCAAGGGCGCTCCTCCTACAAGTTACTGTCAGTCAATTTTCTTCATTTTTTAAGCAAGATAGCCGTTGTATTTTACGAAAAAAAGAGGTACAATAATTAGGCTTTTTTTATTGTAACGCCATTTTCGGCGCAAGGCAACGAAAACAATAAAATTTCTGTTATGAAGGAGATCGACTTCTATGAACGTACTGGTCATCAACGCCGGCAGCTCTTCCCTGAAGTATCAGCTGCTCAACCCCGATACCCAGGAGATCCTGGCCAAGGGCCTGTGTGAGCGCATCGGCATCGACGGCAAGTTTACCTATAAGCCCACCGGCAAGACTGCCGTCAAGGCCGCCGACGTGGCCATGCCCACCCACTCCGAAGCCATCCAGACCGTGCTGAACGCCCTGGTGGACAAGGACAACGGCGTCATCGGCTCCATGGCCGAGATCGATGCGGTGGGTCACCGCGTGGTCCACGGCGGCGAGAAGTTTGCCAAGTCCGTCCTCATCACCGACGAGGTCATGGCCGCCATCGAGGAGTGCAACCCCCTGGCTCCCCTGCACAACCCCGCCAACATCATCGGCATCCGCGCCTGCCAGAAGCTGATGCCCAACACCCCCATGGTGGCCGTGTTCGACACCGCCTTCCACCAGACCATGCCCCCCGTGGCCTATACTTACGCCCTGCCCTATGAGTATTACGAGCAGGACAAGGTCCGCCGCTATGGCTTCCACGGCACCAGCCACAAGTATGTGGCGCAGCGGGCCGCCGCCATGCTGGGCAAGCCCATCGAGGAGCTGAAACTCATCTCCTGCCACCTGGGTAACGGCTCCTCCATCACCGCCATCAACGGCGGCAAGAGTGTGGACACCTCCATGGGCTTTACTCCCCTGGCCGGTCTGCCCATGGGCACCCGCGCCGGCGACCTGGACGCCGGCATTCTCCAGTATCTGATGAACAAGCACGGCATGAACATCGACGAGATGCTCAACGTGCTGAACAAGAAGTCCGGTGTGGAGGGCGTCTCCCACATCTCCTCCGACTTCCGCGACCTGGAGAACGCCGAGGCCGAGGGCAACAAGCGCGCCGAGCTGGCCCTGCGCGTGTTCGACTATGCCGTGAAGAAGTACATCGGCGCCTATGCTGCCGCCATGGGCGGCGTGGATGCCGTTATCTTCACCGCCGGTGTGGGCGAGAACGGCCCTGAGACCCGCGAGAGCGCCTGCGCCGGTCTGGAGTTTATGGGCATCAAGATCGACCCCGAGAAGGACAAGGTCCGCGGCAAGGAGATGGACGTCTCCACCGACGACGCCAAGGTCCGCGTCCTGGTCATCCCCACCAACGAGGAGCTGATGATCGCCATGGACACCGCCGCCATCGTCAAGGGCTGAGCGCTGTTTCCATAAGAGAGCTCAAGAGGGCCGCCCAGCCGGGCGGCCCTCTTCGTTTCACCCGGAACACCCCATCCCGTTGACAATTCCCCCAAAACCGGCCATAATAAAACCAAGAAAGCGGATATGTAAGTATAAGGAGGCTCCCATGGACATCCATGTGAACGACGTGCTGAAAATGAAAAAGGCCCACCCCTGCGGCAGCCAGGACTGGCTGGTGCTGCGGGTGGGGATGGACTTTAAAATGCGCTGCCAGGGCTGCGGCCACGAGGTGATGCTGCCCCGGAGCAAGGCGGAGAAGAACATCCGCAAGGTGTTCCGGGAGGGCGCGCCCGTCCAGGTGTGACCCCTCCCCCAAGACTTTCAGGAAAGGATGAACCACTATGCGCTATGACAGCGACCTGCTGTATCGCCCGCCGGGCGAATGGAAGAGCTATCTGCTGCAATGCACCATCGGCTGCTCCAACAACCAGTGTACCTTCTGCGGCATGTATAAGGAGAAAAAATTCCGCATCCGCCCCACCGAGGAAATTCTGGAGGACATCGACATGGCCCGGGCCTATTACGGTCCCGGCCTTCAGCGGGTGTTCCTGATGGACGGCGACGCCATCATCATCAAGACGGAGGACCTGCTGCGCATCCTCCACAAGCTGTATGAGGCTTTCCCCGCCCTGGAGAAGGTGACGCTGTACGCCGGGCCCCGCAGCACCCTGTCCAAAACCCCGGAGGAACTGAAGGCCCTCCACGACGCCGGGCTGTCCCGGGCCTATCTGGGGGTGGAGAGCGGCAGCGACGCGGTGCTGAAGTTCATCCACAAGGGGGTCGGCGCCCAGCAGATGCTCCAGGCCGGTCAGCGTCTGGTGGAGGCGGGCATCGACCTGTGGGTGACCGTCATCCTGGGCATCACCGGGGAGGGCGGCGACTGGAAGGAGCACATCCTGTCCACCGCCAAGATCATCAACGAGATGAAGCCCCGGCATCTGTCCGCCATGACCTTCGCCCCCGCCAAGGGCACCCCCCTGGGGGACGACGTGCTGGCGGGCCGCTTCAAGGTCTATGGCCCCGACCACATTCTGGAGGAGTGCCGCCTGCTCATCGAGCATCTGGACGTGGACCCGCTGCACTTCACCAGCAACCACGCCTCTAACTATCTGCCCCTGAAGGGCGGCCTGCCCGAAGACCGGGAGAAGTTCCTCTCCCTCATCGACCAGGCCCTGGAGGGCAAGATCCGCCTGCGCAAGACCCTGAACCGGGGCATCTGAGAATTTTTCGACAGAACCCCTCCAACCACGATAAAACTCCCTCGGCTTCCCCTGCTTTCAGGGCGAACCGAGGGAGTTTTTGTGTTTTTCTGCGATGGATTTTTCTTCCTCTCCCGTCAAAGCGCTCTTATAATAGAGATATACATTCAGGAGGTGGAATACCATGACACAGGTCAACGTAGCGTCCCGGAAGTGGCGGGACGCCCAGGGGCGGGAGCGCCGGTTCCACTATGGACTGCTCATCCGTGAGGTGGCGGCGGAGCCCTTCTTCTGCGAGGACTACGGGGTGCGGGTGTGGGAGGACGGCGGCGAGGATGCCAGCGTCCCCGGCATCACCGTCAGCGCCCAGCGGGTGGACGAGCTGCTCTCCCTGCTGGTGGAGCACCGGGTCAGCCCCACCGCCCTGGCGGACGTGGTGGCCGATTGGCTGTGATGGGTGTAAAGGGACTTCCCTTACTTGTCCTTCCTGTCCAGTCGCTGCACGGCGAACACCAGCAGGGCGATGATGCCCAGAACGGCGAAGATACCGGCCATACCCTGGCCCATCAGCTCCAGGGCCATGTTTAAATTCTCTGTCATTAAACACGCACTCCTCTCGTCTCAGCCGCCGATCATGTGGACGGCGCAGTATTGCAGGACCACGCCCCCGGCCACCACCGAGGCGATCTGCCCGGACACGTTGGCCCCGGTGGCCTGCATCAGCAGGTGGTTCCGGCGGTCGGCCTCCTGGCCCAATTTTTCGATGACCCGGGCGGACATGGGGAAGGCGGAGATGCCCGCCGCCCCGATCATGGGGTTGATCTTCCGCCGGGGCATGAACAGGTTCAGCGCCTTGACGAACAGCACGCCCACCACCGTGTCCAGCACAAAGGCCACCAGGCCCAGGCACAGGATCATCAGCGTCTCCACCCGCACGAACTGGTCTGCCCGCATGGAGAAGGAGATGGTCACGCCCAGCAGCAGGGTGATGAGATTGGCCAGCTCGTTCTGAGCCGTGTTGCTCAGGGTGGCCAGCACGCCGCACTCCCGAATGAGATTGCCCAGCATCAAAAAGCCCACCAGCGCCACCGACGCAGGGGCCACCAGGCCGGCCACCACCGTGACCAGAATGGGAAACAGGATGCGCAGACGACGGGAGACCCGCCCTGGGGTGTACGGCATAGCCATGGCCCGCTCATTTTTGGTAGTGACCAGCTTGATGGCGGCGGGCTGGATGATGGGCACCATGGCCATATAGGAATAGGCCGCCACGGCGATGGCCCCCACATAATTGGAGCCCAGCACCTGGGACACCAGAATGGAGGTTGGCCCGTCCGCCGCGCCGATGATGCCGATGGAGGCGGCATCCTTCATGTCAAAGCCCAGGACCGTGGCCAGCAGCACCGTGAGGAAGATACCCGCCTGGGCCGCCGCCCCGCACAGAAACAGCCGGGGGTCAGCCAGCAGGGGCCCGAAATCGATCATGGCGCCGATGCCGATGAACAGCAGGATGGGCATGGCCTCGCTGGCCTCGATCCCCACCTGAAACAGCCACTGGACGATGCCGTGGGTGACCTCTCCCCCGGCCCCCGCCTGGTCGATGACCCCGGAGAGGGGCAGATTCACCAGAATGGCCCCAAAGCCCATGGGCAGCAGCAGCGCCGGCTCAAAGCCCTTTTCAATGGCCAGCCAGATGAGCAGCCCACCCACAACGTACATCACCAACTGCTGGGGGGTGATGGCGAGAACGCCCTGCCATAAGAATTCCATAGACATCCCTCTTTCTTTTCTTGTTTCTTGTTTTTTCGGCGAGCAGTACCTGGCCAGGATGAAAAAAGACCTGCGTTCCCGGTGACAGGAACGCAGGTCTGGTCATTTCAGGCAAAGCCAGGCCGGACGCATACGGTCCGCCATGCTTGTTGGCTTGGCCGCGCACGAAACCGTGCGCCGACTACTCCCCTTTGTTATGTGGATGATACCACAGTTGGGCCGCAGATGTCAAGGGAAATTTTTCTTTCCGGGGTATATTCCACGAAAAATCACGTGTGCAACCTGGAATTGCGGAAATTCAAAGTTGACATGGTGGCATTTCCCGCCGATTCCGTGTAAAATAGACGGTGTCGAAAGGAGGTCACGCAGGATGATCGGAACCAAAATATCGTTTTGCCGGAAAAAGGCCGGGCTGTCGCAGGAAGCTCTGGCGACGAGATTGAACATATCCCGTCAGGCCGTTTCTCGCTGGGAGACGGGCGAAGCAGTACCGGACACAGAGAAGATTGTTCAACTCAGCAGATTATTTCAGGTATCCACCGACTATCTTTTGCTGGATGAGATCAAGGAACCACTGACGGGACAAAATCCGGCCGGTATCCAAACAGGCCCCGCAAAAGAAAAGCGCAAACATCTGCGGATCTATTTTGGAAAGTGTCTGCTGGTCATCGGCCTCATTGCACTCGCTGTCATATTGATCGGTGCGGGCGTTTATGCGGATTCCCTGAATGAATGGTATACTGCATGGGGCAGATATGGAACGGCATTATTCAAAACGTGGATCATTGTGCCTTTTCTGCTCAGCGCCTGTATCTCAGCGGGCGGAGTCATAATTCTGTGGGCAGAATACTTCAGAGAGGACTGATGGACCTGCGCCGGGCAGAGCAGTTCTGTATCATAACAACCCCATAACGCCATCAAACGGAAAAGCCGGACTGAATGACCGAAGCGTGCCATTCAGTCCGGCTTTTTGTCTGTTTCCGGAAACGATAACGGATTTTTTCAGTGCTCCCCCTCGGTCAAAGCGGCCTCGATGGCTCCCTCCTCCGCCTGCATGGCCTTCAGGGTGCGCTCCAGCAGGGTGTCCAGCTCCCAGCCCAGCAGCTGAGCGCCGTTGGCGATGACGTCCCGGGAGCAGCCGGCGGCGAACTTTTTGTCCTTATATTTCTTTTTCAGGGACTTCAGCTCCATGTCCGCTACGCTCTTGGACGGGCGCATCAGGGCCGCCGCGCCGATAAGGCCGGTGAGCTCGTCGGCGGCATAGAGGACCTTTTCCATCTCGTGCTCGGGCTTGATGTCCACGCACAGGCCCCAGCCGTGGCTGGCGGTGGCGTGGATGATGGCCTCGTCCACCCCGGCCTGACGCATCAGCTCCTGAGACTTGACGCAGTGCTCCTGGGGCCACTGCTCAAAGTCCAGGTCGTGGAGCAGGCCCACCACGGACCAGAACGCCTTCTCGTCTCCATAGCCCAGCTCCTGGGCGTACCAGCCCATCACATGCTCCACCGTCACGGCGTGGCGGAGATGAAAGGGCTCGTGATTATACTCGGTCAGCAGGCCCCACGCCTGCTGTCTGGTCATTGCCATGGTGTTTTCCTCCCGGTGCATAAAAATAGAGGGTCAGCCGCAAAAAAGCTGGCCGCCCTCTATTTGTAACCCCATCGGAGCAGTTTGTCAATAGGCGGTCACAATGCCGCCGTCGTTGGCATAGACGCTGGTGATGCCGCCGGCCTCCAGAATGAGGATGTGGGCGAATTTGCAGCGCTGCTCGGCCATGGCCTTCACCTGGAAGGCCCGGTCCAGACAGTTGCAGTGGCAGATCGCCAGGGTGCGCCCGGCGTGGGCCGGGTCGTTTGCCATGTGGTCCACCATTTTGGACAGGGCCTGCTTCATGGACAGCATTTGTCCCAGCTTGCAGATCTCCCCCTCCGGCGTGGCCGCCATGAGCAGCTTGATCTTCAGCGCTCCGGTGATCACCGACTGCAGGCGGGTCAGGCGGCCGTTTTTCCGCAGGTTCTCCAGCGTCTCCAGCACGAACATGGTCTGCATCTGATAGATGAACTGCTCCACTTCCCGCACCACGTGCTTGAAGGGTGCGCCGCTCTCGGCCAGCTCCCGGACCTTCAGGGCCACCAGCACCTCGCCGGAGGAGGCGGAGCAGGAGTTGAACACATAGACGTTCTTGTTGGGGTGATCCTCCTCCATCAGCATCCGGGCCTGTTCGGCGCTGTTGTGGGAGCCGCTGAGCAGGGCGGACAGGGTGACCACATACACGTCCTCCTCCTCCGGGCCCTGATAGGCATCCAGATAGCTCTGGGGGGAGGGACAGGCGGTGGCGGGGGCGTCGTCGCTCTGCTTCATGGCCCACAGTAGGTCGGCCTGGTCAAAGGTCTCGTTGTCAATAAAGCTGCTTCCGTTGGAGCGGATGGTCAGCGGTACCTTTACAAAGTGGGGGTCCTTCAGCATCTGCCCGGTCAAATCGCAGCAGCTGTCCACAACGATCTTAAATCCCATTCGTATCATCTCCGAATATGGTTTTTTAAACTATATCTTGTAGGGTACTATAGCATATTTTCTCCTGTTTGTAAAGAGACCGTCTCGCTTCTGAACGTCAAAACAGCTCCGGGTGCTCCTCGTGGAGTTCCGCCAGCAGCTTTTTGTCCGATTTCTCCGTAAATTCCAGCTTTTCATACAGGTCCGGGCGGCGCTGGCGGGTGCGCAGCAGAGACTGCTTCCGCCGCCACAGGTCCACCTTGGCGTGGTTGCCCGACAGGAGGATTGGGGGCACGGCCCGGTCATGCCAGATCTCCGGGCGGGAATACTGGGGGGCCTCCAGCGTGCCGCTCCAGTGGCTCTCGTTCTCATAGCAGGAGGGGTCGGACAGCACCCCGGGTACCAGGCGGCACACCGCATCGGCCACCGCCATGGCGGGGATCTCTCCCCCGGTCATCACAAAGTCGCCGATGGAGATCTCCTCGTCCACGCACTCGTCGATGAAGCGCTCGTCGATGCCCTCGTAGTGGCCGCAGACCAGGATCAGGCGGGAGTAGTCCGCCTTCAGCCGCCGGGCGTCGGCCTGGGTGAAGGTCTTGCCCGCCGGGGACAGATAGATGGTGTGGACCCGTTCCCCCGCCTGGTCACAGATGTGCTGCCAGCAGTTGTAAAGGGGATCGGCCTGCATCACCGCTCCCCGGCCACCGCCGTAGGGATAGTTGTCCACCTGCCGCTGCTTGTTCTTGGTGTAGTCCCGGATCTGGTGGCACTCGATGCGGATATAGCCCCGTTCCTGCCCCCGGCCCAGCACCGATTCACACAGCATATCGCCCACCACATCGGGGAATAAGGTCATAATGTCGATCTGATACATGGTCTTTCCAGCGTCCTTATCTTTTCTTGTCTTTTTTCTCTCGCGTTCTTCTGCCGCCAGAGCGTCCCGGCAGCGTCCTTATCATTATACGGAATTTTTCCGGCTTTTTCAACGTATGTTTTGTTGTACGATAAAAATAAAGCGGCCGCCGCACAAAAAGCTGTGCGGCGGCCAAAGGTAAGAGAGGGCGTTATCAAATTCAGCTGGCCAGAGAGGCTCGGCTGGCTGCGGGCTGGGGGGAGACGTTCCGGGTGTGGCGGATCTCCTCCCACTGGGTGGTCTGCTTCACCAGGCAGCCCAGGGTGATGGGCACCCAGGACAGCAGGAACAGGCCATATAGCCCCAGGGCGGGCAGCAGGCGGCGGTCCCACTTGCCCTCCAGGGTCAGAACTAATGCGGCGGCGGCGGTGGAACCTAAGATCATCCCTGCCAGCTGGCTGAGGACGGCGGCCAGCAGCACCCAGGGAGCCAGCTCCGCCCGGGGACAGGCCAGGGCGGCAGACACCGACGACAGGATCAGTCCGCCCAGGGCCGCCGCCTGATAGAAGGGCGTCACCAGCAGGGCGGCCAGGTCGACCAGGGCCAGAGGGCTGCTCCCCTGCTCCACGCCCCGGCCAAGTTGGGACAGATACCGCCCGGCCACCTGAATGGTCCCGCTGGTCCATCGGCGGCGCTGCTTCACGGACACGGCATAGTCCAGGGGCTGCTCGTCATAGGTGATGGCCCGGGGGACCCAGACCACCTTCTCCCCCGCCAGGGCGCACTGGACGGTCATCTCCAGGTCCTCGCTGAGGGTGTGGGTGTTCCAGCCGCCCATGCCCTCCAGCACCCGGGCGGCCACCATAAAGCCGGTGCCGTTGATCATAGCAGACAGGCCGACAGCGGCCCGGCTCTGGTTATAAAACCGGTCCATCATCCAATAATAGATGGAGTAGCAGCCGGACATGGGGGTGTCATAGGGGTTCTTGCTGTCCCGATAGCCCTGGGCCGCCCCGGCCCCGGACTGACAGGCCAGGTCCATCTCCCGCAGAAACCGGCTGTCCACCACGTTGTCCGCATCGAACACGCAGTAGGCGTCATACCGGCGGCCCCGGAGCCGGGCATAGGCAAAGCGGAGCACCTCCCCCTTGCTCTTCACCGGGCGGTCACACTTCAGCACCCTTGCCCCAAACCCGGCAGCCGCCCGGGCGGTGTGGTCGGTGCAGTTGTTGGGGATGACCCAGATGTCGTATCGCTCCGGGGGATAGTCCTGCATCAGCAGACTGTTGATCAGCGGCCCGATGACCAACTCCTCGTTCCGGGCGGCGATGAGCACGGCGAACTTCGTCCTGGCTGGACGGATGGGAAAGGGCTTCTGCCCCCTCCAGCACATCAGTCCACTGACCAGATAGTATCCGCCCCACAGGGCCAGCAGCCCTCCCGCAGTGGCCGCCAGGGCCTTTATCAGCATCACGATCCATTCCATGTCCTTCTCCTCCTTGGTGGTTCTGCCATCATCCTAACAGACGAAGGTTAAGAAGCCAGCGGGAAGAAGTTTAAGGTTTTATAAAGACTTTATAAAGGTCCGCCCCTTTCGTCACAATTTCGACATACTTTCTTTACGGTTTATTGATTTGACGGTTTTTAACATATCCTGTATAATTGATTTATACAAATTGGCCAAAACCCTGTTTTGGTCTGCTGGCCCGGAACACCCTTATCGCCCGCGCTCACGGCGTTTTCTCCGCGTGTTCCCCGCAAAAAGGAGGTTCATTTTGATCCGCTTCGAGCATGTGTCCCTGCGTTATGGAAACCAGACCATTCTGAACGACCTGAATTTTGAAATCAAAGAGGGGCAGTTCGCCGTCCTCATCGGCCCGTCCGGCTGCGGAAAGACCACCACCCTGAAGATGATCAACCGGCTCATCCAGCCCGACAGCGGGCACATCTATCTGGGGGGCCAGGACGTGGCCAAGACGGACCGGTATCAGCTCCGCCGCCGCATCGGCTATGTCATCCAACAGGTGGGCCTGTTCCCCAACATGACGGTAGCCCAGAACATCTGCGTGGTGCCCCGGCTGCTGGGCGCGCCCCGGGAGGGCTATGACAACCTGGTGCGCCGGATGCTGGCCATGGTGGACCTGCCCTATGAATCCTACGCCCACAAATACCCCTCGGAGCTGTCCGGCGGCCAGCAGCAGCGCATCGGTATCCTCCGTGCCCTGGCCGCCTCGCCCCCGGTGGTGCTGATGGACGAACCCTTCAGCGCCCTGGACCCCATGACCCGCCGCTCCCTCCAGCTGGAGATCAAGCAGCTGCAGCAAAAGCTGAACAAGACCATCGTCTTTGTCACCCACGACATGGACGAGGCCCTGGACCTGGCCGACCTGATCGTCTTTCTGGACCGGGGGAACATCGTCCAGGCCGCCGCCCCGGAGGAGATGCTGGAGCACCCCGCCACCCAGCAGGTGCGGGACTTTTTGGGCAGCCACGTCTCCGGCCCCTCCCCCGCCGACCTCACCGCCGCCGACGTCATGCGCACCGGCGTGGTGGTGGTCAACCAGAATCGGGGCATCCACGAGTGCGTCAGCCGGATGCAGCACCACAACGTGGACACCCTGCTGGTGGTGGACGAGGCCCTGCGCTATCAGGGCACGGTGTCCATCGCGGACATCCGTCTCACCGGCCACGTGGTCAAGACCATCGGCCCGTTGGTGCGGAACAACACCCCCACGGTGGGCGCGGAGGACAACGCCAAGGACTGCTTCGATCTGCTGGCCTCCAGCGGCTTCCCCTATCTGGTGGTCCTCTCCCCGGACAGGACGGTGGCGGGCATCATCACCAAGACCTCTATGGCCGCCGCCATGGCGGAGCATCTGTGGGGGTGATGGATATGACCATGCAGACCGTCCGCGACATTCTCCAGGCCGTGGCCATCCACCTGGGCTATACGGTGGTCTCGGTGGCGGTGGGCTTTGTGCTGGGGGTGGCCCTGGGCATCGTCCTGTCCCGGTTCCCCCGGGCGGCCCGGTTCATCCTGCCCACCCTGTCCGTGCTGAACACCGTGCCCGGCATCGTCTTCATCGGCCTGCTGTTTCTGTGGCTGGGGATGCGGCCTGTCACCGTGCTGGCCGCGCTCAGCATCTACGCCGCCTTCCCTGTGCTGAAAAACACGGTGGCGGGCCTGGCGGCGGTGGAGCCCCAGTATAAAGAGGCCGCCCGGGGCTGCGGCATGGACCAGCTTCAGCGGCTGCGGCTGGTGGAGCTGCCCCTGGCTATGCCCACCATCATCGGCGGGCTGCGCCTGTCCACGGTGTACACTGTCAGCTGGGCGGTGCTGGCCGCTATGATCGGCCAGGGCGGACTGGGAGACTTTATCTACAAGGGCGTCAGCTCCAACAACCATGTGCTCATCCTCCAGGGGGCCATCCCGGCGGCCCTGCTGGCGTTTTTGCTGGGCTCCCTGGTGGACGCCCTGCAAAAGCGGGTGGTCCCCCGTGGGATACGGGGCGGAAAGGGGGCGGCGTAGAGATGACCATGCTCATGCTGCGGGACCACCTGGCTCTGGTGCTGGCCGCCATGCTTTTGGCCGTGGGCCTGGGCGTCCCGCTGGGGCTTGCCTCCTATCTCTACCCCAAGGCGGGGCGGGTCATTCTCCGCCTGGTGGACCTGATCCAGACCACCCCCGCCCTGGCTCTGCTGGGTGTCATTATGGTGGCCATGGGGCCGGGCAAGCCCACGGTGGTGGTGGGGCTGGCCCTCTATTCCCTGCTGCCCATCGTCCGCAACACCAGCCTGGGGCTGTCCCAGGTCCCCGCCTATTTAAAAGAGGCGGGGGACGGCATGGGCATGACCCGGGCCTATCGCCTGCGCCACGTGGAGATGCCCCTGGCGCTGCCCATGCTCTTCACCGGGGTGCGCATCGCCGCCGTCAACGCCATCGGCACGGCGGTGTTCGCCGCCTTTGTGGGTGGCGGCGGCCTGGGCGGGGTGTTTTACACTGCGATTCGGCAAAAGGACCTGCCCCTGATGCTGAAGGGCACCGCTGTCCTCATGGTCATGGCGCTGATCTTAGACCTGGCCCTGTCGGCGGCGGAGCGGCGGCTGAATGACCGCCGGTGGCGCAAGCCCGCGCCCCCCTGGCTCCGCTGGACCGGCGGGCTGGTCTGCGCCGCCCTGTGCGCCGGACTGCTCCTGTTCCCCCTGCTGCCCCAAAGCGCCGCCGGGACCCTAGTGCTGTATGACGGGGACTACACCGAGGTGAAGCTGATGCACCGCATCATCCGCCTGCTGGTGGAGGACCAGACCGACCTAACTGTGGACATCCGGGACCAGATGACCCAGGTGAACAACTATAATGCCCTGCGGGGCCCCTCTCCCAGCTGCGATCTGATGTTCACCTATGACGGCACGGTGCTCACCACCTTCCTGGGCCGGGACACCGCCGATATCCCTGCCGGGGAGAGCCTGTTTGACTATGTGAATGCCCAAGTGGCGGAGGACGGCCTGCGGCTGCTGGGCAAGGTGGGCCTGAACAACACCTATGCCGTGGGCGTCACCGCCCAGGCGGCCCGGGAATACGGCCTGACCACCCTCAGCGACCTGGCCGCCGCAGCTCCCGACCTGCGCTTTGGGGCGGAGCACGAGTTCTTCACCCAGGAGGGCAGCATGAAGTTCGACCCCTTCACCCGGTTCTACGGGCTGAATTTCCGCACCGTCTCCGCTGTGGACGTGGTGCTGAAATATCAGGCCCTGGAACAGGGGGCCTTCGATGCCATGATCGTCTATACCACCGACGGACTGAACAAGCGGGCGGGGCTGACCATTCTGGCCGACGACCGGGGCTTCTTCCCGGAGTACAACGGGGCCATTCTGGTGCGGGAGGACCTGTTCAGCCGCCACCGGACCGACACACCGGAGCTGGAGCAGGTGCTCAGCCAGCTCACCGGCCAGGTCAGCAGCGCCGACATGGTGGAGATGACCTACGCCGTGGACGTGGAGGGCCGGGACCTAGAGACCGTGGCCCACGATTTTCTGGTCCAGCGGGGCCTGCTGGCATAAAAATGGCATAAGAAAACCATGCGCTCTGAAACGACGACAGGTCGGAAAGGGCGCATGGTTTTTTTGTGCGGCGCATACCCTTACTACAAAAGGAGGGAGCGCCCATATGAATATAAGCATGGAACAGCTGCGGTATAAAGAGGTGGTCAGTCTGGCCGACGGCACCCGGTTCGGCTATGTGGGGGATTTAGAAGTGGACACCGACCTGGGCCAGGTCACGGCCCTCATCATCCCGGGCCGGCCCCGGCTGCTGGGACTGCTGGGCCGGGAGCCGGACCGGACCATCCCCTGGTCCGCCGTGCGCCGCTTTGGGGAGGACATCGTCCTGGTGGACCTGCCCGGCCAGCGGGGGGACTGATTTTTTTCACACGTCCCAGGCCCGCCCGGTGGCGAAAAACCACAGAACCCGCCGCCGCACCGGGCGGCCCAATATCTCTTCCAGGGCGCGGCTGTAGGCAGACAGCTGCTGGCGGTACTCCTCCCCCCGCAGGGCCTCGCCACCGGGCTGGATGCGGTCACTTTTAAAGTCGATGACGGTGACGCCGTCCCCGTCGTCGAACCAGGCGTCGATGACGCCCTGGAGGAGCACCTCCTCCCCCGCCTCCGCCTGGGGCTCATACTCCCGGGCGGGGACCAGCAGAGAGAATTTAAACTCCCGGCGGCACTCCCTGGCCGCACACATGGCCCGGCCCAAGTCGCTCTGGAAAAAGGCGGACAGCACCGCCGGACGGATGGCCTGGCGCTGCATGGGGGTGAGAAAGCCCTCCCGGGTCAGCCGGTCCAGCTCTGCCCGCACCCCCTCCGGGCTGTGGTCCCCGGTCAGGGGGAGATACTGCATGGCCTGGTGGAGGGCGGTGCCCCGCTGGGCGGCGGTCAGGCCCCGTTCCTCCGCGGCAAAGCGGGGGCGGTGGATGGCGGGTTCCGATTGGGGCAGGTCGGTGGACATGCCCTCCTCCGCCGCCTCCTGGTCCAGGGGCCGCCCCTTCCGCTGGGTGGCCGTCACCTTAGAGGGCACGTCGGCCAGGGCCAGATGGGGATAGCGCCAGGACAGATCCGGCTCCGGGCCGTCGTCCGCCTGGGCCTTCTCTTCCGCCCGGAATATAACGCCGTCCCGGTCAGCCTGGTCCTCGCTCAGATCGTTCACCCAGCGGATGTCCCAGCCGGGGCCGATGTCGGGGTCCGGGAAGTCCTCGTCATGTCCCGGACCGCCCAGGGCGCGGAGGAGCGAGGCCTCTGGCCGGGTCATGGCATACAGCAGCACCCAGTGGCCCACACTGGGCTGCACCGACAGGGTCATGGGGGAGACAGGCAGAGACAGGTCCTCCCCCAGATCGGCCAAGGTCTTGCTCCCGGCGGTGAGGGCCACGGACAGGATCAGTTTCTCCCGGGCCCGGGTCATGGCCACATACAGCAGCCGCAGCTCCTCGGCCATCATCTCCTGGTCAAGGCGCAGGGCCACCGCCTGGCGGGCCAGGGTGGGATACTGGACCATCCGCTCCGGCTCCAGCCCCTTGGGACCCACGCCCAGCTCCGGGTGGAAGAGCACCGGGGCCTTCAAATCGTCCCGGTTCAGCCGTCGGCTCAGGCCGCACACCAGCACCACCGGCTTCTCCAGCCCCTTGGAGCGGTGGATGGACAGGATGGACACGCCCTCCCCCTCCTGGGCCGGGCGGGCGGCGGTGAGCTTGCCCCCCGTCTGGCGCAGCCGGTCCAGCCGCAGCAGGAACTGGAACAGGGTCCGGCAGCCCCCGTCCTCCATCTGCCCGGCCAGGGCATAGAAGGACAGCAGGTTCTCCTGCCGCTTGCGCCCCTCGTTCATGGCGCCGAAGACGCCAAGCAGGTCCGCCGTCTCATAGATGTGCCAGATGAGCTGGCGGCAGGTCCTGTCTCCCGCCCCAAAGCGCAGCCGCTCCAGCTGGTCCAAAAAGTCTGCGCAGTCCTGCTCCCCCCGGGCCGCCCCGGCAGCCACGGCAGAATAGAAGTCCTCCCCCTGGTCGGCAGCGCGCAGCTCGGCCAGCCGGTCGGCGGTAAAGCCGTACACCGGGGAGCGCAGGGCGGCCAGCAGTGGCACGTCCTGCCGGGGGTTGTCCACCAGGCGCAGGATGGCCAGGGCCACGTTTACCTCGGTGGTGGACAGAAAGTCCTCGTTCCCGTCGGCCACCCAGGGGATGTTCTCCTCCCCCAGGGCGCGGGTGTAGTAGTGCAGCACCGCGCCGGGGCTGCGCAGCAGGATCATCACGTCGCTGGGCCGCAGGGGCCGCTGGTGGTCCCCCTCGGTCACCATCATGGGCTTGTCCAGCAGCTCCCGCACCCGCCGGGCGGCAAAGCGGGCCTCGGCCTGGTCCTTGTTCTCCCGGTCCTCCTGGCTCTGCTCCCCCAGATAGGCCAGGTCCAGCACGTCCAGCTCCAGGGCATAGTCCGCCCCCTCCGGGTCGGGGAATGCCGCCCCGGGGACCAGAGCCTGGTCCTCGGTGTAGTCCAGCTCCCCAAAATCCCCGGACATGACGTTTCGGAACAGATCGTTGCAGCCCAGCAGGACCTGGGGCCGGGAGCGGAAGTTCCGGGACAGCACCCGCCGCCGGGGCTGGCCTGGCCGGGCGCTGGCTCCGTTTGGGAAGCGGCGGTATTTGTCCAGAAAGATGGTGGGGTCGGCCAGGCGGAAGCGATAAATGGACTGCTTCACGTCCCCCACCTGAAACAGGGTGCGCCCCTGGTGGGAGATGGCCTGGAAGATGGCGTTCTGCACCTGGTTGGTGTCCTGATACTCGTCCACCTGGACCTCTTCAAAGCGATCGGCCCACATGCGGGCGGCCTGGGTGGGCTGGCCCTGGTCATCCAGCAGCAGCTTCACCGTCAGGTGCTCCAGGTCGGAGAAGTCCACCAGCCCCCGCCGCCGCTTCTCCCTGGCATAGTCGGCCAGAAAGTCTGTCGTCAGGTCCATCAGGGCCTGGACCACCGGGCGGGCCAGGGCCAGCTCCTCCCCCAGCTCCCGGCTGTTCTCCTGGAACAGGGCGGAGAGCTTTTCCAACTGCTTCTTGCACCGGGCGCGGATGGACTTGATGCGCTCGGCCCGGTCCGCGGCGTCCATCTCTTCCTGGGCGTCCAACTCTTTTGCCCGCTTCTTCTTCCGCCCCAGGGTGGGGAACGGGATGGGCAGGCAGGCGCTGGTCTCGTCCCAGCCGTGGGCGGCGAGGAGCTTGTCCAGCCGGGCGGCGCTCTCGTACAGGGCGGGGGCGCAGTTGGCCTTCAGCAGCTCGTCCTCCCCCACCAGGTCCAGGGCCTGGCCCAGGCGCTTCCGACACCAATAACACCGGCGGCGCAGCTCCTCCAGCAGGATGGCCCCCCAGGGGGTGTCCTCCATGTCCGTGCCCGGGGCCAGCTGCCAGCGGCTCTGCTCCTCCCCCAGCCAGCGGGCGGGGTCGGGGTGGCTCTGCACCCGTCCGGCGATGTCCAGCACGATCTGGGCCAGGCGGCTGTCGTCCCGCCCGGCGGACAGAGTGTCCACCAGCTGGGCGAAGGGCCCCTGGGGGTCCAGGCCCTCATAGCGGCGGTCCAGAGTCTGCTCCAGCACCCGAGCCATGAGTACCTGGGCCTCCCCCTCGTCGCACAGACGGAAGTCGGGGTCTAAGTCCAGCAGATGGCCGCTCTCCCGCAGCACGGCGGAGCAGAAGGCGTGGATGGTGGAGATCTGCGCCTTGTATACCAACGTCAGCTGGCGCTGAAGGTGCCGGTCATGGGGCCGCTCGGCCAGACGGACGGCCAGCTCCTGGGCCACCCGGGTGCGCAGCTCGGCGGCGGCGGCTTTGGTATAGGTGATGACCAGGAACCGGTCAATGTCCAGCCCCTCCTCCGTCACCCGGTCCAGCAGCCGCTCCACCAGCACCCTTGTCTTGCCAGACCCGGCGGCGGCGGACACCAGCAGCTCGCCCCCCCGGTCCTGTACGATATCCTGCTGTTCCGGGGTCAAAGGAAACGCCATGGCTCACCCTCCCTAACTTCAACTTCGATCTTAGTGCTTCAGCACGTCCAAAAATTTCTCGATGCGGATGCCCTTGTTCTTCTCGATCTCGTCCTTCTCCAGGTCGATGAGCGTCTCCAGCACGTCCATGGCCCGGCGCACCGCGCCCTGGAAATCCGTGCCGCCCAGCAGCTCCCCCACCAGCACGGCGGAGAACATGTCCCCCGTGCCGGGGAAGTGGACGTCGATGAACTGAAAGGGGATGGAGAAATACTCCTCCTTCTTGTGGTCATAGCCCCACACGGCGTGTTCCCCCGTCTCCGTCTGCTTGCCGCTGGTGATGACCACCGACCGGGGACCGAAGGCGCGCAGGGCATCCACCACCTGGCGGACCTGAGCCTGGGTCAGGCTCTCCTGCCCCTCGTACAGGCCGGTCAGAAACTCCGCCTCGGTGAGGTTGGGCACGATCACGTCGGCCACGCCGATGAGACGGCGCATATTCTCCACCGTCTCCTCCGTCACGCCGTTATACAGCTTGCCCTCGTCGGCCATGATGGGGTCGGTCATCACCAGCAGGCCCTCCTTCTTCTGGCTGGCGATAAAGTCCCGGATGATGCCCACCTGGGCCGCCGAGGCCAGAAAGCCGGTGGTGATGCAGTCGAAGCGAAAGCCCAGCTCCTTCCACACGGCGATGGCCTTGGTCATATAGTCGGTGGTGTCCAGAATGGTAAACTTGCCATAGTCCAGGGTGTTGGAGACCAAAGCGGTGGGCAGGTTATAGACGCTGTGGCCCAGGGTGGACAGCACGGGCAGCATGGCCGCCAGGGCCACCTTGCCATAGCCGGGCATGTCGTTGATGATGAGCACGTTTTTGCCGTTTTCCATAGTGGTGAAACCTCTCTTTTTTCCTCAGTCCTTCTGCAAAAAATCCAGGACCAGGGGGTTGAATTCCTTCCAGTTGTCCCGGGCCACAAAGTGGTCCCCGGGCAGGATGGCCAGTTTGCCGTGGGGGATGGGCGCGGCGATCATGCGGGTGTGGGCCTCATAGATCATGTCGTGGTCCCCGGCCACCACCAGCACGGGCATCCTCAGGCCCCGCAGGGCCAGGTGGTCGATGTGGGGCTGGGTGACCATCAGGTCCAGCAGTTCGAACTGCCGCTCCAGCTCCGGCTGCACGTGGCGGGCCGCCTGGAGGGCCGCCCAGCGCAGGCGCAGCTTCATCCGCAGGCCGCTTTTCAGCCCCTCCGGCTCCAGATTGGCCCCGCACAGCACCAGCTTTTCAATGTACTGGGGGTATTTCAGGGCGAAGATCAATGCCACGTTCCCCCCGTCGGAAAAGCCCAGCAGGTGGCACTTTTCAATGCCCTGTTCGTCCAGAAAGTCTTTTAAGTCCTGGGCGAACTGCTCCAGGGTGAAGGGCGCCTCCCCCCGGGGTGAGCCCCCGTGGCCCCGGGTGTCCAGGGCGATGACCCGATAGTGGGCGGCAAAGGGCTCCATCTGGTGTTGAAAATAGGTGTGGTCCTCTCCGTTTCCGTGGAGCAGGACCAGGGGGAAGCCCTCCCCCATCTGCTCGTAGTGCAGCGTGATATCCATGTTTTCTTCTTGTCTCCTTATGTCACAAAGCCCGGCGGGGCTTTTTTGCTGTTTCAAAGGCCCGTCTTCAATAGGGGCAGCACGTTGATCACCGGCTCCTCATAGGGGTGGGCCGATTTGATGGCCGCAAGGGTCTCGTCCAGCCGGGCGGCCAGGCAGCACACCTCGATCTTGATCTCCTCCGCCCGGCACAGCTGCCCCGGCTGGCCCAGATAGGGGTCCGTCCCCGCCAGGGGCCGCCAGCAGCTGTTCACCCGGCTCCAGGACAGGCAGCGATCGTACTGGCCGATGTGCCCCGCGTCCACCGACCACAGGGCCTGGCAGATCGGGTCGAAGTGGTCCTCCGGCAGGAAGATCTCCAGCTTATACACATCAGTCATGCTTTTTGCCTCCGTCCACCTGGGTCCAGAACTCCGCCGCAGCCAGCTTGTGGGCCCACCGGCGGCAGTCGCCCCCCCGGCCCTCCTCAAAGTGGCAGGCGGCGGCGTAGTCGCAATAGCGGCAGGCGTTCTTGTCCGGCCCCCGCCAGAAGGGGTCGGCGGCGATGGCCCCCTGGCCCAACTCCCGGCAGATATCCTCCAGCACCTGCTGGATGTGGTAGCCCAGCTTGCCGAACTGCTCGGCGGTGGCCAGGGCCTCCCCGGTCACGTCACCGGAGGTCTTGGACACCCGCAGGGGCAGAAAGCGATAGCCCGCCTCCCCCGCTGTCTCCATGGCGTCCAGCACGCCCCGGTCATTCAGCACCAGGCCGCTGCGGGTCAGCTCTTTATCCACCGCCTTGCGCCACTGGTCGTCGTCCATGGTCCGGCTGCCCTGGATCACTGCCTCGTGGGCGGGGAGATAGAGCACACCGGCGCTTGCCACGGGCATATTGTAAAGGTTTTCTCCCTGTCGCTCCAGGGCAAAGAGATACAGCAGCGTCTGCAGCCCTAAGCCGTTCCAGACCTCCGTCCAGTCGAAGGACTTCTTCCCGGTCTTATAGTCCACCACCCGCAGATAGAGCCGTCCGTCCCGGACCCAGCCGTCCACCCGGTCCACAAAGCCAGACACGCTGATGGTCACCCCGTCCACGGTCAGCTCCACCGGGGGCAGGTCCCCCTTCCGGCCAAAGCCCAGCTCGAAGGAGATGGGCTTGAAGCTGCCCGACAGCAGCTCCTGGGCCACGTTCTCCACCACCGCCTGGACCGAGCGGAGCAGACGGCGGAACAGATATTGAAAGCGCTCTGACTGGCCCTCCAGGCCGCCCAGCTCCTCCCGGGTATAGCGCTCCACCGCCGCCCGGGTCAGGTCGGCTAAATGGGCGCGCTCCCGGTCCTCAAAGTCCGGCTCCATGCCGGGGAGCCGGGTCTGCTGGAACATCTCGTCCTGCATGACCTGCTCCAGCACATAGTGGACAAAGGTGCCGTAGGCCGGGGCGGAGAACCCCGCCTGCCGCCGGGGCTCGGCCTTCAGGCCATAGCGCATGAAATAGGCGAAGTGGCAGGAGCGGTATTTGTCCATGCGGGAGGCGGACATGGCCACCCGCCGGCCATACAGCCGGTCGGCGGCGGAGCGGGACAGGGTGCCCCGTCCCCAGTGCTCCGCCCGGTCCTGGCGCTCCAGCGCCCCGGCATACTCGGGCAGACCATCCAGGGCACGGCGCGCCCGGGGATTCCAGCCCGCCTGCTCCAAGGCGGGCCTGGGGGCCTCTAAGGCAAACTGACCGTCGCGCTCCTCCCGGCTCACCGTCAGGTCGGAGAAGATCCGCAGCAGCCGCTGGGCCAGAAAGCTGGGGCGGCGCTCCTCCCCGCCGGGGCCGCAGGCCGCCCAGGACACCAGCAGATATCGGCTGGGCCGGGTGCAGGTGAGATAGACGGTGGTCATCTCCCGGTACAGCAGCTCCCGGGCCGAGCCGCTCAGCTCCAGGCCATACAGAGCCAGCAGACTGCGGTCGTCATCCGACAGCAGCCCCGGGGGACTGCCCGCCTGGGGGATGGACCCGTCATCCGCCCCCAGCAGGATCAGGGCCTTCACCTGGTGGCCCGTCTGGCGGGTGGTCTCCCCCGCCGTCACCCGGTCCAGGGAGACGGGGATGGCCCCTACCTCATATTGGGACAGCACCAGGCGGAACAGGGCGGCAAACTCGTCCAGCTCCATGGGCCGCTCCCCCAGCAGGGCGGCGCACTGCTCCAGGCCGCCGCACAGGATGTCCCACAGCTGGCGATATTCCTCCGCCAGCAGGGGTTCCCCCCGGCGCTTCAGCTCCTCCACCCGCTGGGCAAGGCGCTCCGGCAGGCCGATCTCCTCCAAAAATGTGTAAAGGGCTATCGCTTGACCGCGCCCGGTTTTATTGGCGTTGCGACGCAGCATCTCCAGAGGCTTGGCCACAGTCCGCCGGGCGGCGTCCAACCGGTCCACCAGAGTGCGGTCCGCCTCCTCCCAGGGGAAACCATAGCCCCTGGGATGCCAGGCCCAGGGCTTGTCCTGGGTCCAGGCGCTCCCCCGGATGTCCCACTCCAGCACATAGTTTTCCAGCAGGTCCCGGTCCTCCTGGGGCAGGTCCGTAAGCCCCGTTTTCAGATAGCGGAACACGTCGTCATAGGCATAGTTCCCCGCCACCGTGTCCAGGGCCGCCGTCACCAGGGCCAGCACGGGCTTTTCCAGGATGTCCGACATGGCGGAGGAGAACACAGGGATGCCGAACCGGGGGAAAATGCTCTCGATCAGGTCCCGATAGGCCCCATAGTTCCGGGCCACCACGCCGATATCCCGAAAGCGCAGGCCCTGGTCCCGGGCCAGGCCCAGGGTGCGGGCGGCGGCCCACTCCACCTCCGCCCGGGGGCTGGAGGCCCGGAACAGCTCCACCGCCCCGGCCTGGGGGATGGGCTGGACCTCCTCGTGGCCGAAGAGGGCGTACTCTAAGTGCTTCAGGCTGTCAGGCTTTGGGCTGTAGTCACTGACAAGGTGTTCCACCTCACAGGAAATTCCCTCGCTGGCGGCCAACCGCAGCAGCCGGGCGGCGGTGAGTCGGGCGGGGGAAAAGATGCCCGTGCCCCCCTCGTCCTCCTCCAGATGGTCACAGGTCAGGGTCACCGTCACCTGATGGGCCTGTCGGAGGAGGTGGCGCAGCACCTCCTGCTGCTGGGGGGTGAAGTCGGTAAAGCCGTCCAGCCACAGGTCCTTCCCCTCCGCCCAGGCGCAATGGGTCAGCTTGTCCGCCGCCCGGGTGAGCCGGTCTCTGGGGTCCAGGGCCGTCTGGGCCACCAGGGCCTCGTAGGCCCCGCAGATGAGCCCTAAGTCGGTGAGCTTGTCCCCGCTGGGGCCCTCGGCCTCCTCCCCCGCCCGGATGAGCTGCTCCGGGCTTACCCGGCAGCTTTTCAGCTCGTCCACCGTGGCCAGCAGGGATTGGAGGAAGGCCGGACGCTTGGAGGGGCGGCCATAGACCTTCAGCTGCTGGGCGGTCTCCTGCACCGCCCGATACATCAGCAGCAGCCGTCCGCCCCCGTCCAGCTCCTCCTGGCCCAGTCCGCCCGCGGCCTGGAACACCCGGTTGGCCAGGCGGCTGAAGGACAGCACCTCTGCCCGCAGGGAGATCCCCGGGCCGCCAGCCTTACATAAGGCTCGCTCGGCCTCGTGGGACTGCTGCTCCGGGGTCATCAGCACCTGGGGCCGCTCCCCGGCGGCCTGGCACAGGCGGTTTAGCACGGCGGTGGTCTTGCCGCTCCCGGCCCGTCCCATGAGAATGCGCAGCATCCGGCTTCCCCCTCTCTTGTTACAAAATCGGCCTTTATTTTACCACACTTTCCCCTGCAAAAAAAGAGACGGAATGTAAAAAATGCCCCGGGCTTTTCCTGGGAAAAGCTCCGGGACCTCTGGGCGATATGCTTCACGGCGTTTTCTTTTCTTCGATGGTCTGATACAGCCAGTTCAGGGCGTCGGTCAGGCCGCCCAGTTGGTCGATGAGGCCCAGCTGCACCGCCTCCTCCCCATAGAGGATGCTGCCCACGTCGGCGGCCAGCTCGTCGGTGCGCAGCATCAGCCGGGTCAGGTCCTCCCGGGAGATGTGGCTGTTTCCGGTGACGAAGCGGACGATGCGCTCCTGCACCCGCTCGAAGTAGTAAAAAGTCTGGGGCGCGCCGATGACCAGGCCGGTCAGCCGCACCGGGTGTACCGTCATGGCGGCAGAGGGGGCGATAAAGGACCGCCGGGCCGCCACCGCCAGGGGCACGCCGATGGAGTGGCTGCCCCCCAGCACCAGGGAGGCAGTTGGCTTAGACATGGAGGCGATCAGCTCCGCGATGGCCAGCCCTGCCTCCACGTCTCCCCCGGCGTTGTTCAGCAGGATGAGCAGGCCGTGGATGTCCGGGTCGCCCTCCACCGCCGCCAGCAAGGGCAGCACGTGCTCGTATTTGGTGCTCTTCATGCCGGAGGGCAGCAGCTGGTGCCCCTCGATCTGCCCCACGATGGTCAGCACATAGACCCGCCCCTCCTCCCGCTGGATGAGGGAGGTACCCAGGTCCACCAGGTTCTGCGTGTTGGCCGGGGCCTCCGGCTGTGTGTGCTCCTGTTCCATGTCTGCCATTTCTTGCGCCTCCTAAACCGGAATTTCTGTTAGGGTGCGCGGAATAGGGCCGGTTTACTCACAAAAATGGGCGCAAAAAAAGCGGCGTGACGAAAATTCGTCACGCCGCTGGTGTTCCGGCTAAAATCAGCCCCGCTCACGCATCTTGGCGAAGCAGTCGCTGCAATAGACAGGACGGTCAGACTTGGGCTCGAAGGGCACCTTGGCCTCGCCGCCGCAGGCAGCGCAGACAGCGGTGAAGTACTCACGGGGGCCACGAGCCGCGTTCTTGCGGGCATCACGGCAGGCCTTGCAGCGCTGGGGCTCGTTCTGGAAGCCGCGCTCGGCATAGAACTCCTGCTCACCGGCGGTAAAGGTAAACTCGTTGCCGCACTCTTTGCATACCAGGATCTTGTCTTCGTACATGGATAATTCCCTCTCTTTGACTGTTGTCCGGCCCTTTCCGGGTCGAACGGTGTAATATTGCGATCAGCTCTCGCTGGATACGCCGGAAGAAAATTGCTGCGCCACCTTGCGCCGAATGCGTTGGATCGCGTTGTCCACCGACTTTGGGGGGCGGCCTACCTGGCGGGCGATCTCTCCGCAGGAGAGGCCGTTGAGGTATAGGGGTAAGATGTTCCCTTCGAGCTCAGATAACTGGCCCTTCAGAGCGTCTAGTCGCTCTTTCAGTTCCTCCCTGCCGATGATGACGTCCTCGGGACTTTCGACGCTGGAAAACAGGTGCGCGTTGCTTCCATCAAAAAGAGGGGGTTCAAAAGAGACGCTGTGGTTTAAGGGGGCGTGCTTTCCGCCCTGGGCCGCGCGGATGGCGGTGTAAAGGCGGCTGCGGATGCATATCTCCGCATAAGTCCGAAACAGGGTGTCCCGCTGGGGGTCGAAGCCCCGGATGGCAGTGAGCAGACCCAGCATACCCTCTTGGATCAGGTCCTCGCTGTCCCCTCCCGCCAGAAACAGGGGGCGGGCACAGGCACGGACCAACTGCCCGTAGCGGCTGACCAGCTCGGTCTCCGCCTGGGGATCGCCCCGGGCAGCGCGCAGACACAACTCCCGGTCTAAATCGTCCGGGGAGGAGTCTGCTTGCCTATTAACACTTCTGCTATCAACCATAATAAACAAAATCGCCGGATTTGTCAAGGGGCCTGTGGAAATATTTTGTTCAATTTTCCAGAACCGACAAAATCCGTGGCAGATGCTTACAGCTTGGCGATCAGATCCGCCAGCCGCTGGGCGGCCTCCTGGGCGGTCTGCTCTGTCTTGGCCTCCACCATGACCCGCATCAGGGCCTCGGTGCCGGAGGGGCGCACCAGCACCCGGCCGTCATCGCCCAGCTTCTCCTCCTCCCCGGCCACGGCCTGGGCCAGCGCTTCGCTGGCCATGATGGCCTTTTTGGCGTCGTTGTTGGCCACGGGGATGTTGATGAGCACCTGGGGATACCGGGGGCAGGCCCCGAAGACCTCAGAGGCCTTTTTGCCGCTCTCCTTCAGCAGGGCCAGCATCTGCAAGGCGGTCAGCTCGCCGTCGCCGGTGGTAGCGTGCTCTAAGAAGATCATGTGGCCGGACTGCTCGCCGCCGATGGCATAGCCCTTCTCCAGCATCCGCTCCAGCACGTTCCGGTCCCCCACGTTGGTGCACTCCAGCTTCATGCCGTGCTCCTTCACGAACTGGTGCAGCCCTAAGTTAGACATCACCGTGGCCACCACCGTCTCGCCGGACAGCTTGCCCTTGTGCAGCATATCTAACCCGCAGGCGGCCATGATCTGGTCCCCGTCGATGAGGTTGCCCAGCTCGTCCACCGCCAGGCACCGGTCCGCGTCGCCGTCGAAGGCGATGCCGATGTCATAGCCGCCGGCCTTGACCATGGCGGCCAGGGCGTCGGTGTGGGTGGAGCCGCACTTCTCGTTGATGTTCACCCCGTCGGGGTCGGCGTTGATGACGTCGGTGCGCAGCTTGGAGAAGCGGTCAAACAGCCGGGCGGCGGTGGCGGAGGCCGCGCCGTTGGCGCAGTCCACCAGGATGCGCAGCCCGCCCAGGGTGGAGTCGATGGTCCCCTCCAAATGGTCGATGTAGTCCTCCGAGGCCTTGGGAGCCACATAGCTCACCTTGCCGATGTCCCCGTGGGTCTTGCGGGGCACGTTGTTGTGGCCGAAGAGGACGATGTCCTCGATCTGCTCCTCCAGCTCGTCAGAGAGCTTAAAGCCCTTGCCGTTGAAGATCTTGATGCCGTTGTGCTCGAAGGGGTTGTGGCTGGCGGAGATGACGATGCCCGCGTCCGCCCCCTCATCCACCGTCACCCAGGCCACGCCGGGGGTGGGCAGGGTGCCCAGGTCCATCACGTCGGCCCCGGCGGTGCACAGGCCCGCGATCAAGGAGCCCTTCAGCAGGTCGCCGGAGATGCGGGTGTCCTTGCCGATGGTGACCAGGGGCTTCTCCCCCGGCTGCTTGTCCTTGGCCAGCACCTGCGCGGCAGCCAGGCCCACCTTATATGCCAGATCCGCATCCAGACCGGCGTTGACCACGCCGCGGATGCCGTCGGTCCCAAATAACTTTCCCATAGTTCGATCTCCTCATTCTTATTCTGTCTGACCCGGCCCGAAAGAGCCGGTTTTGTATACTTTTTTACAGGGACAGCTGGTCCAGGCCGCTGTTCTCCCCGGTCAGAACGCCGGGGACAGGCAGGCCCAGGTGCTGATAGGCCTTTGCGGTGACGCACCGGCCCCTGGGGGTGCGGGTGAGGAAGCCCAGCTGCATGAGATAGGGCTCGTACACGTCCTCCAGGGTCACGGCCTCCTCGTTGATGGTGGCCGCCAGGGTGTCCAGGCCCACAGGGCCGCCCCGATAGTTTTCTATGATGCTGCGCAGCATCCGGTGGTCGATGGCGTCCAGGCCCAGATGGTCGATCTCCAGGGCGGTGAGGGCCTCGTCGGCCACCTTTTTGGTGATGACGCCCCCCGCCCGCACCTGGGCAAAGTCCCGCACCCGCCGGAGCATCCGGTTGGCGATACGGGGCGTGCCCCGGGAGCGCCGGGCAATCTCCATGGCCCCGTCGTCCTCGATGGGCACCTCCAGAATGTCCGCCGAGCGCTTGACGATGAGGGCCAGCTCCTCCGGGGTGTACAGCTCCAGCCGCAGCGTCACGCCGAAGCGGTCCCGCAGGGGGGCGGATAACTGTCCGGCCCGGGTGGTCGCCCCGATCAGGGTGAATTTGGGCAGGTCCAGCCGCACGGAGTTGGCCGAAGGGCCTTTGCCGATGATGATGTCGATGACATAGTCCTCCATGGCCGGGTATAAGATCTCCTCCACCTGGCGGTTCAGCCGGTGGATCTCGTCCACAAAGAGGATGTCGTTCTCGTTTAAATTGGTCAGCAGGGCGGCCAGGTCCCCCGCCTTTTCGATGGCGGGGCCGGAGGTCACCCGCACGTTTACCCCCATCTCGTTGGCGATGATGCCAGACAGGGTGGTCTTGCCCAGGCCCGGGGGGCCGTGGAGCAGCACGTGGTCCAGGGGCTCGTGGCGCATCTTGGCCGCCTGGATGAACACCTCCAGGTTGCCCTTGGCCTTCTCCTGGCCGATATACTCCCGCAGGGTCTTGGGCCGGAGGGAATATTCGTTCTCATCCTCCCGGGTCAGGGAGGTGGTAACAAGGGGCTCCTCCATGTCCTGGGGGTCAAAATCCGAGTTGGAAAAATCAATAGACATTGGGTCACTTCCTATTGGGATGCGTTCATACGCAGTTTTACAGCATAGTCGATTTTCTGGCAGACCTCGGGAAATCTCTCCCAGATATCCACGTTGGGAAAGCGCAAAACTTCCAGCCCCCACGCGTTGAGGTGGCGGTCTCTGGCTTCATCATAAATTAGGCCATCGGCTGTAAGGTGCTGACGTCCATCTAATTCTATCACTAATCTCGCCTTTGCGCAGTAGAAGTCGGCAATATAGCCATCAATTATTTTCTGCCGAAGAAAACGGACAGGGTATCCCCGTAAAAAATCATACCAAAGGTGCCGCTCTTCCGCCGTCATATTTCTGCGAAGTCCTTTTGCCCTTGGCGTCAGTTCCGGGGACATGCTTTAAATGTGCCATTTAAAACCCTTCCGCTCTGTATGTATCTGCTTCCGTGGTCGGAATCCTTCCGTCACGGCTACCGCCGTGCCACCTCCCTTTGACAAGGGAGGCTGTTTTCCGCGCCCATCAGGCCCCCTTGTTAAAGGGGGCTGGCATCGCCGCTAGGCGATGACTGGAGGATTCCACCTCTGCCCTAATTCTTCATCATCTTTTTCAGCGCCGCCTTGATGATCTGCTCCAGGGTCAGGCCCTCCAGATCCAGGCCCTTCAGGGCCAGGTTGATCTCCCCCTGGGAGTAGCCCAGGACGGCCAGGGCGGCGGAGGCCTCAGACAGCTTGTTTTCCGGGATGACGGTGATGCCGCTGCCGCCATAGCTCTCCCCTGCGGTACCGAAGCTCTGGCCCTTGGCCAGCTTGTCCTTCAGCTCTAAGATCACCCGCTGGGCGATCTTTTTGCCGATGCCCTGGGCGCAGGTGAGGGCCTTCTCGTCCCCGGTGATGATGGACAATGCCAGGTTGGCCGGGGTGGTGGCCGACAGGATGGACAGCGCTGCCTTGGGGCCCACGCCGGAGACGGAGATGAGCTGGCGGAACAGGTTCAGTTCCTCCTGGGTGCCAAAGCCGAAGAGCTCCATGGCGTCCTCCCGGGTGTTCAGGTGGGTGAACAGCTTGGCTTTCTCCCCCTGCTTCAGCTTGGACAGGGTATAGCTGGTGGTGCGGCAGGCATAGCCCACGCCGCCGCAGTCGATGACGGCCAGGTTGGCCTCCATGTGGGCCACCGGGCCGCTGACATAGTAAAACAAAACGATCCCTTCCTTATGATAATCGGTCAGCGCCGCTTATCTGGTGTCATATTTCGCCGGGTCGAACTCCCGGTCTGTGTTCAAAAGCGAGGTGGCCGCCCGGCTGTGGCAGATGGCCAGGGCCAGGGCATCGGCGGCGTCATCCGGTCGGGGAATCTCCTTCATGTGCAGCAGGCGCTGGGTCATCAGCATCACCTGGCGCTTTTCCGCCTTGCCATAGCCCACCACCGCCTGCTTCACCTGCATGGGGGTATACTCGAACACGGGCACCCCCAGCTTTTCTGCCGCCAGTAAGATCACGCCCCGGCCATGGGCCACGGCGATGCCGGTGGTGATATTTTTGGTGAAAAATAACTCCTCCACTGCCATCTCGTCGGGGTGAAAGGCGTGGATCAGCTCCTCCATGTCGTTGGAGATCTGCAGCAGCCGGTTGGACAAGGGGATGCCCGGCGGCGTGGTGATGACCCCATAGCGCAGCAGCTGGTTCCGGTTCCGCTCCGCCCGGACCAGGCCAAACCCAATGGTAGCCACCCCGGGGTCGATGCCTAAAATGATCATGCCGCCCTCCCCTGTTCGCTGTTAGTCGTACTATTGTACCACAAAGTTTTGAAAATGGAAAGCAGAATAAATTTTGTTGCCCGGGCCGTCTGGTGCATGGTACAATAAGATTGATTTAAGACGGGATGGAGGTGCGGCTGTGCGGTATCTTTTAATGGACCAGGACGTCCCCTGGCTGGAGTTTTCCTGCGTCCGGGACGAGTTTGACGAGGTGACGGCGGTGGAGGAGTGCTGGTACACCCACCTGCGGCCCCTGGGCTATCGGAGCCTCACCGGCTTTTTGGAGCGGCGGCGGGCCCCCAAGCACCGGGCCCATGTGGACCAGCTGCTGGAGTACGGCTGCCAGAGCCTGGACGGCTATCTGGACGTGGCCCACGCCCTCTCGCTGAACGACACGTTCTGGGTGAAGTCCGTCCGCTCCTCCCTCACCTGGGACCAGGTGTCCCTCTATCGCAACCCATTCAACGCCGTCATCTCCCACACCGCCTTCGACGGGACCCTCAGCAGCCCCACCCTCTCCTCCACCTCCCCGGAGTTCAGTACCGACGGACAATACGCCAAGTGCTGGGTGCGGGAGGGGGACAGCATCCAACTCTACAAAACGGGTGGTTTCTTCGGCCTGGAGCCAATCTCCGAGTATCTGGCGGGCCAGTTGGCCGCCCGGCTCTGCCCGGAGGCCGTATCCTACGACCTGGACATGTACCGGGGCCAGCTGATCTGCAAGTGCTCCCTGTTCACCGACGAGGGCCATGGCTTTGCCAAGGCCGCCGCCCTGTTCCCCGAGGAGCACACCCTGTCCGCCCTGCTGCGCCGGTTCGAGGACATGGGCAGCGGGGACGCCTTTCGCCGCATGTGCGTTCTGGACGGGCTGATCTTGAACACGGACCGGCACATGGGCAATTTCGGCGTGCTGTTTGACACGGAGACCTTGGAAATTCAAAAAATGGCCCCGGTGTTCGACCACAACCGCAGCCTGCTCTTTGATCGGGACGCCGACCAGCTGCGGGACATGGACTTCTGTCTGCGCCACTGCGTCCCCCGGCTGGGCACGGATTTCATCGCCACCGCCAGGGGAATGCTCACCCCGGACATTCGGCGGGATCTGGAAGCTCTGAGGGGCTTTCAGTTCGCCCAGCACCCCGCTCTTCCCATCGCCCAGGACCGCCTGGACGGCCTGAACGCCATCGTCCAGCACCAGCTGGAGCGCATTTTGGCGTAAAGGCGTAAAAATAGATTTAAAAATATGGAGGTGCTCCTATGAAAAAAGTGGAATTCGTGCGGGTCAAGTCGGAACTGAGCGGCTATGGCTTCAGCAAGGGCATGAAATACTGCTTCACCGGCATCGAAAACATCATCAAGGACCGCCTGATGGACGGCTGGTCCTTTGAGGGCTACGTCCCCGTGGAGACCCGGGGCATCGGCGACATAGAGACCCTATCGCTGATCTTTCAGAAGGAGCTGTAAGTCATCATGACGAAAAAGCGAATCAGAGATATTGTGCTCGCTATCATCATATTGGCAATGATCTGTTTTATTTTTTGGAGCAATTCATGGCTCTCTTCTTGGAAAGAAGTTGCCTTTTTGTATGTTCTATTAGCGATAGGGATCGCAATCAGTATTGTCACCGACGCAATAAAAAGGAAGTTCAAAAGATAAACTTCCTAGTGGGTTTTGTCCGTGCTTGCCTTGAAAGCGAGTGATTTGACCGGAGACTGAAATATTTTTCCGTCAGTGCTTGACAAACGCCCTCTTTTTCGCTACAATCATCGTTACAACAGGCGATGACGGGAATAAAGACAGCGGCCTGCCCATTTCAGAGAGTCGGTGGTTGGTGCGAACCGATGTGTGCTCCGCTGTGTATAACTGCTCCCCGAGCCTTCTGTCTGAACGAATGAGTAGGACAGAACGTCTGGCCCCGTTATCGGCCCCGGCCTTGTTAGAGGCTTCTAAGGGCCGTTTGGGCGACCAACGGCTGAACCAGGGTGGTACCGCGTGATGTTCACGCCCCTGACTTGAACAGACAAGTCAGGGGCGTTTTTATTTTCCCTGACGGACATTTCTAAGGAGGCTCTTATCGCTATGAAACCCGGATATCAAAAGTACATTCCCTTCCAGCCCCAGAAGATCGAAAACCGCACCTGGCCCGACAGGGTCATCACCAAGGCCCCTGTCTGGTGCTCCGTGGACCTGCGGGACGGCAACCAGGCCCTGGTGGACCCCATGAACCTGCAGGAGAAGCTGGAGTATTTCCACACGCTGGTGGACATCGGCGTGAAGGAGATCGAGATCGGCTTCCCCTCCGCCAGCGAGACGGAGTACGAGATCTGCCGGGAGCTGATCGAGGGCGGCCACATCCCCGACGACGTGACCATCCAGGTGCTGGTCCAGGCCCGGGAGCACCTCATCAAAAAGACCTTCGAGGCCATTCGCGGCGCCAAGAACGTCATCCTTCACTTCTATAACTCCACCTCCACCCTCCAGCGCAAGGTGGTGTTCCACATGGACACCGACGGCATCACCAAGATCGCCACCGACGCCGCCGACCTGATCTATGAGATGAGCAAGCCCCTCATCGACCAGGGCATGAACCTGCGCTTTGAGTATTCCCCCGAGTCCTTTATGGGCACCGAGATGGACTACGCCGTGGAGATCTGCCAGGCGGTGCTGGAGCACCTCCACGCCACCCCGGAGCGCAAGGTCATCCTGAACCTGCCCACCACCGTGGAGAACTGCATGCCCAACCAGTTTGCCGACATGCTGGAGTATTTCTGCCGCAAGATCCCCGGCCGGGACAGCGCCATCATCTCCCTCCACCCCCACAACGACCGGGGCACCGGCGTGGCCACCACCGAGCTGGGCCTGCTGGCCGGTGCGGACCGTGTGGAAGCCACCCTGTTCGGCAACGGCGAGCGCACCGGCAACGTGGACATGGTCACCCTGGCCATGAACATGTGGACCCAAGGCATCGACCCGGAGCTGGACTTCCACGACATCAACAAGATCAAAGAGATGTTCGAGCGCTGCACCAAGATGCCCGTGGGCGACCGCCAGCCCTACGCCGGCAAGCTGGTGTTCACCGCCTTCTCCGGCAGCCACCAGGACGCCATCAACAAGGGCAGCCAGTATATGAAGGACTCCGGCACCGAGTATTGGGAGATCCCCTATCTGCCCATCGACCCCGCCGACGTGGGCCGGGAGTACGAGCCCATCATCCGCATCAACTCCCAGTCCGGCAAGGGCGGCGCAGCCTATATCATGGAGCACAACTTCGGCTTTGATCTGCCCAAGGCCATGCACCCGGAGTTTGGTTCGGTGGTCCAGCACGAGACCGATGCCGTGGGCACCGAGATCACCCCGGAGCGCATCAACCAGCTGTTCCACCAGACCTATATCGACGTGGATGGCCCCTACAAGCTGCTCAAGCACGCCTTCCAGGAGACCATCGACGGCGAGGGCCACTCCCACGTGGCCTTCCAGGGCACCATCCAGCACACCGACACCATCTTCCAGGTAGCCGGTGAGGGCAACGGCCCCATCGACGCCTTCTTCAACGCCATCAAGGGCGAGAAAATGGCCCGCTTCTCCTTCCTGGACTACGCCTCCCACGCCATCACCGACGGCTCCGACTCCCAGGGCGTGGCCTATATCCTGCTCCAGGATCAGCGGGACGGCAAGAAGTATTGGGGCGTGGGCCTGTCCCACAACATCAACCTGGCCCCCCTGCGCGGCATCCTCTCCGCCATCAACCGCGCCAAGCGCGCCGGGCACCACGAGTAAGTTCATCCTGATCTGTCTGATCTGTCTAACGGCAAAGGCCGGTCCCTCCGGGGACCGGCCTTTGATTATTTCCGTTTCTTCGGCTTGGGTGCAGGCAGTTCGTCGTACATGGCGTTGAACAGGCCCGTCAGGAACTCCTTGTTATCCACCTCGTCCACCAGCAGCATCTCCTTCGCGCCCTCATAGGGCAGCTCATACCGCGCTGCGGGCATATAGGCCACAGCCGACTTTACGGGCTTTACCAACAGCCGGTCATCATAGATACCGCCCACGATCTTGCCCCGGTAATACAGGATGAATTCACCCATCATGGCCCGATGGGTGATCTCATCCAGACCGGACAGCTGCTCCAATATGTAATTCAGATATTCTTTTCTGGACGCCATAATCCCCTTCTCTCCCCTTTTGTGGTTTTGATTTCATTATACGCGGTCTGTCATAAATACTCCAGATTAGATTTGATATTTTAGTCCGATTATATTAAAATTGCTTCTAAAGGAGGGTACACGATGAATATAAGCAGTTCGGTTTCTGACCTGCGGAACAACTTTGATAGCGAGATCTATTCCAAACTCATAGAGGCGGAACAGGAAGCAAAATCGACAGACAAACGATACACCTCCGCAGATGTACTAAAGGCCATGCAGGAGACGATTCGGTAATCAGGGGGACGGTTCTTGTGATTAGCACCTAATCAGAAGAACCGCCTCCCTGATTACATCTCTTCCCCCCTCCCCCGCCCAAATTAGTCCGCCTTTCTTTCTCTATTTTCCCGGTTTATTTTTGTTTTATCTGTGAGATATCCCGATTTTGCGGGAGGACTTTCGATATCAATTGACTTTTCGCCGCTTTAGAGTATACTTAACTTTGTTCTTATTTGATCTATTCCGCCTGTCTCTGCCCAGTTGGGGCTGTTTTTTGCATACAGGGTTCTTGTAAGAAGAACAGAGACGGGTCGGCTTTCTTTTAAGGAGGCGCTTCCATGGCAAAAGCGGCGGACAACATCCCAAAGGCGGCGGCCAAGGCCCCTGCCCGCATGTCGAAAAAGGACTCTCTCACCAAGGACCAGATCCGGGCGGTAGACGCCTGGTGGCGGGCGGCCAACTATCTGTCCGCCTGTCAGCTCTATCTGCTGGACAACCCCCTGCTGCGCCAGCCCCTGCGGCCCGAGCACCTGAAGCAGCACATCGTGGGCCACTGGGGCACCTGTCCCGGCCAGAATTTTATTTACACCCATCTAAACCGGGCCATTGTGAGATATGACCTGGACATGATCTACATCTGCGGTCCCGGCCACGGGGGCAACGCGGTGGTGGCCCAGGACTATCTGGACGGCTCCTACAGCGAGGTATACCCCAACATCAGCCAGGACGAGGCGGGGATGAAGCGGCTGTTCCGCCAGTTTTCCTTCCCCGGCGGCATCCCCTGCCACACCGCACCGGAGACCCCCGGCTCCATCAACGAGGGAGGCGAGCTGGGCTATTCCCTGGCCCACGCCTTTGGGGCCGTGATGGATAACCCCGGCCTCATCGCCGCATGCGTGGTGGGGGACGGCGAGGCGGAGACCGGTCCCCTGGCCGCCGCGTGGCACTCCAACAAGTTTCTGAACCCCATCACCGACGGGGCGGTGCTGCCCATCCTGCACCTGAACGGTTTTAAAGTCTCTAACCCCGCGATCTTCGCCCGCATCTCCCACGAGGAGATCGAGATGTTCTTCAAGGGCTGCGGCTGGGAGCCCCGGTTCGTGGAGGGGGACGAGCCCCAGTCTATGCACCAGAAGATGGCCGCCGCCTTAGATTGGGCCGTGCGGGAAATTCAGCGCATTCAGGAGTACGCCCGTTCCAGCGGCGACGCCGCCCGGCCCCGGTGGCCCATGATCGTCCTGCGCACCCCCAAGGGCTGGACCGGCCCCAAGGCGGTAGACGGAAAAGTTGTGGAGGGCTCCTGGCGCTCTCACCAGGCCCCCATCCCCGTCCACGACGGCCAGCCGGGGCGGTTAGAACAGCTGGAGACCTGGCTGCGCAGCTATCACCCCGAGGAGCTCTTTGACGAGAACGGCACCCTCATCTCCTCCCTCCAAGACTTCGCCCCCAAGGGGGAGCGGCGCATGGGGGCCAACCCCCACGCCAACGGCGGACTGCTGCTGCGGGACCTGCGCATCCCCGACTTCCGGGAGTACGCCCTGGAGGTGCCCCAGCCGGGGGCGGTGGAGGCCGAGGACATGGCCGTTTTGGGGGGCTATGTGCGGGATCTGATGTCCCGGAACCTGTCCGGGCGGAACTTCCGCATCTTCGGGCCGGATGAGACGGCGTCTAACCGCCTGGACCAGGTGTTCCAGGCCAGCGGCCGCCGCTGGGCCGACGAGATCGACCCCGAAGTGGACGAGGGTCTGTCCCACGACGGGCGGGTCATGGACGCCGCCCTGTCCGAGCACCTGTGCCAGGGCTGGCTGGAGGGCTATCTCCTCACCGGGCGGCACGGCTTCTTCAACAGCTACGAGGCCTTTATCCGCATCGTGGACTCCATGGTCTCTCAGCACGCCAAGTGGCTGAAGGTGTGCCGTCAGCTGCCTTGGCGGCAGTCCATCGCGTCGCTGAACTATGTGCTGGCCTCTAACGTGTGGCAGCAGGACCACAACGGCTTTACCCACCAGGACCCTGGCTTTTTGGACCACGTGGCCAACAAAAAGGCGGACGTAGTGCGGCTCTACCTCCCCCCCGACGCCAACTGCCTGCTGTCCTGCTTTGACCACTGCATCCAGAGCCGGAACCAGATCAACGTGATGATCGCGTCCAAGCTCCCCCGGCCCCAGTGGCTGAACATGGAGGAGGCCATCAAGCACTGCACCCACGGCATCGGCATCTGGCAGTGGGCTTCCAACGACCAGGGCTATGAGCCTGACGCGGTGCTGGCCTGCTGTGGCGACACCCCCACGTTAGAGACCCTGGCCGCCGTGACCATCCTGCGCCATCACCTGCCCGATTTGAAGATCCGGGTGGTGAACGTGGTGGACCTGATGAAGCTCCAGCCCCACACCGAGCACCCCCACGGTCTCACCGACGAGGACTATGACGCCCTGTTCACCACCGACGCCCCCATCATCTTCGCCTTTCACGGCTACCCCACCCTGGTCCACGAGCTGACCTATCGCCGCCACAACAAAAAGCTCCACGTCCGGGGTTATAAGGAGGAGGGCACCATCACCACCCCCTTCGACATGCGGGTGCGCAACGACATCGACCGCTTCCACCTGGTCATGGACACGGTGAAGCGCCTGCCTCAGCTGGGCAACAGCGCCGCCTACCTCATCCAGGAGATGAAGGACAAGCTGGTGGAGCACCGCCAGTACATCACCACCCACGGCCAGGACATGCCCGAGGTGCGGGACTGGAAGTGGAACGGCGGGAAGGGCATCTATTGATTTTAAACAAGCGGAGAGGGCAGGAACAGACTGAACTGTTTCTGCCCTCTTGACCTATATAATTTGGGCGGATATACTTAGCAACTCGGTTTGGTACCCGCTCCTTTACCTTGCTTCGCTGAGAAAGCCGAATGATTGCTCGATGAAGCACCCGCAAACCTTGAAAGAGTTTCGAAGCGGTTTCCTTGCCGACAATCGGCAGCGAACACCCGCCCGGACCAGTTTTGCAGAGTCCAGTATCCCCGGCTTATTCTCCAGCGCCATGGTCACCCCCCTCTCCCCTGCGTAATTCACGAGTGGTTCCTCTTGATGGTCTTAGTAGTATACCACGCATCGCGTAGAGGTTCAAATTGTGCGCTCCGTGTGAGAAGCGACATACACTATCAAAAATCCCAGACAGTGTCTGGAATTTCAATTCACGCCTTCTTTGCAGGGAGCGACAATGTGACCACAACAATTTAACAGACGCCGTCTGTTATTTTGATCCACGCCCCCCTCGCGGGGGGCGACTTAACCTTTATCTTAAAAGCAACATCTTTATTTCTAGTGATAAGATGTTTTAATTTTATTGAGTGAGATAGTATTTGCATGATCCTATTTTCTGTGGTAGACTAAGAAAGTCAGTTCTATGTATAGAGCTGTGGATTGAAAATAGTGTTAAGATGTTTTCAACGCAGAAACCCCCGCCCCCAAGCCGTTCTCACGACTCAGGGACGGGGGTCTTACTCTATCTGATTCTATTACTGCGGGGGTCAGGTTCAGCCCTCCACCACGCCGCCTTCGACGACCAGCTCGTCCTCGTAGTCGGCGCCGTAGGTGTCCACCAGGGTGGCCTCATAGTCCTTGTGGAAGAAGTTCTCCTCGCCCAGGGTCTTGATCTCCTCGTTCAGCCAATCCAGCAGGGTCTGGTTGCCCTGGGACACGGCGGGGGCGATGGTGTCCTTGCTGCCCAGAGAGGGGATGCCCACGGTGTAGCCGGTGTTCTGGCTGGCAAAAGCGATGACCTCGGTGTTGTCGTTGGCCCAGGCCACGCCGTTGCCGTTCTCAATGGCGTTCTTGGCGTTGGCATAGGTGTCGTACTTCTGGAGAGGGATATCGGGATAGTTCTCGGTGAGATAGGTCTCGGCGGTGGTGCCGGAGATGACGATCATCTGGTCATTGGCGTCCCAGTTGTCCAGGCTGTCAATGACCCGGCTGTCCGGGGAGACCACGCCCAGAGCCACGTTCATATAGGGCAGAGCGAAGTCCACCTCCTCGGCACGCTGGGGGGTCACAGTGAAGTTGGCCAGGATCACGTCCACTTTGCCGGTCTGGAGATACTCGATGCGGTTGGCGGCCTCGGTGGAGACGAAGTTCACCTCCACGCCCAGGTCCTCCCCGATGCGGTTGGCGAAGTACACGTCATAGCCCTGATAGTCGCCGTTCTCGTCCACATAGCCGAAGGGGTTCTTGTCAGAGAACACGCCGATGTTGATGGTGCCGCTGTCCTTGATCTGGTCCAGGGTGCGGTAGACGGTCTTGCCGTCCCCGCTGCCGGAGGCGCTGCCAGAGACGGAACCGGCGCTGGAAGTGGCGCTGTTCCCGTTGCCGCAGGCGGCCAGAGCCATCAGCATGGCGGCGGAAAGTGCGGCGGACAGGACTCTTTTCAGGTTTTTCATTGCAAAAACTTCCTTTCAAATTCTATTTATGTCAAACTCCCGGCCATTTAAGCCTTGGGAGCCTTGGCTGCGTCAAATTCAAACATATTCAGGAACTGCTTGGCCCGCTGGGTCTGGGGGTGCTGGAAGAACTGCTCCGGCGGGGCCTCCTCGGCCACCACGCCGCCGTCTAAAAACAGCACCCGGTCGGCGATGGCCCGGGCAAACTGCATCTCGTGGGTGACGATGACCATGGTCTTGCCCTCCCGGGCCAGGCCCAGCATCACGTCCAGCACCTCCCGGACCATCTCCGGGTCCAGGGCCGCCGTCACCTCGTCAAAGAGCAGGATCTCCGGGTGCATACACAGGGCGCGGACAATGGCCACACGCTGCTTCTGGCCGCCGGAGAGCTGGCGGGGATACTGGTCCTGCTTCTCCAGCAGACCCACCCGGCCCAGCAGGGCCCGGGCCTCCTCCCGCACCTCTTCCCGGGGCTTCTTCAGGACTTTACAGGGGGCCAGGAGAATGTTGTCCATCACCGTCAGGTGGGGAAAGAGCTCATAGCTCTGGAACACCATGCCGATGCGGCGGCGCAGGGCGGGCAGATCTTTGGCCCCCTGGCCGATGACCTGGCCGTTTAAGCGGACCTGGCCGCCCTGGATGGGCTCCAGGGCGTTGATACACCGCAGCAGGGTACTCTTGCCGCAGCCGCTGGGGCCGATGATGACCACCACCTCCCCCTGGCCCACAGAGAAGCTCACGTCCTTTAAGATGGTGTTCTGGCCATAGGCCTTGGTCAGGTGGTCGATTTGCAAAAGGGGCTCATTCATTGGGACTTACCTCCATTTTTCTTCCAGGTGCCGGGCCAGCAGGCTGATGGGCCAGCAGGCCAGGAAATAGAGCAGCAGCACAGTCAGATAGATGCCGAAGGCCGCGTTGGGGCTGGCGGAGCGGTTGGCCTCGATGATCTGCTGGGCCACCTTCAGCACCTCCACCACGCCGATCATTAAGATCAGGCTGGTGGTCTTGATCATGCGGGTGATGAGATTGATGGACAGGGGCAGCAGACGGCGCAGGGTCTGGGGAATGATAATGTAGTAATAGGTCTGGAGCTTGCTCAGGCCTAAGGCCTCGGCGCTCTCATACTGGTGCTTGGGGATGGAGATGAGCGCCCCCCGGACCAGGTCCCCCATCTCCGCCGTGCCCCACAGGGAGAAGACGATGATGGCGGACAGCTCCCCGGACAGGTCCCAGCCCAGGGCCCGGGTGGTCCCGAAGAACACCAGGAACAGCAGGACCATCTGGGGCATGATGCGGATAAACTCCAGATACAGCCGCAGCACCGCCCGCAGGACGATGTTTTTCCGGGTCATCAGCACGCCCAGCAGCAGACCCAGGGGGATGCTGATGGCCACGGCGATGAGACTGACCCGCAGGGCCACCCACAGGCCGCCCAGCAGGCGGACCATGTTCTTGCCCTTCAGCAGGACTTCAAGACCCAAATCCGGCATAGCGCACCCTCCTCTCGATCAGGGTCCCCACCACCGACACGGGCAGCAGGATAATGAGATAGAACACCACCAGCATGAACAGGCTCTCGGTGGTCTTGGCGTACATGCCGATCAGGTCCTTGGCGGTGAACATCAGGTCCATCAGGCTGACGGCGCTGAACACGCTGGTCTCCTTCAGCAGGAAGATGACGTTGGCCACAAAGGCGGGCACGCTGATGGACACCGCCTGGGGCAGCACCACATAGGCCATGGCCTGGGTGCGGGTCATGCCTAGGCTGAAGGCGCTCTCCCGCTGGATGGGCTCCACCGCCTCCAGGCCGCTTCGAAACGCCTCGGCCATGTAGCTGCCCCCCAGAAAGGCCAGTCCGGCCACGCCGCACATGGCGGGGCTGGTGCGGATGCCGATCTTAGGCAGGCCATAATAGAGGAAGAACAGCTGGATCAGCAGCGGGGTGTTCCGGCTGATCTCGATATACACCGCCACCACCCGGCGCAGCACGGGGATCTTTTCATACTGGATCACCGCGCAGGCCAGGCCCACGGCGATGGACAGCAGAATGCCCATCACGCCCAGCCGCAGTGTCAGCCAGGCCGCCTTTTCGTACAGGGGCAAGTATTGTTGGATAAATTCCCAGTTCAGAACGGTCATCGCCTTTCTTCGGGGCTCTCCCCCGGCGTTTTGGCATAAAAAAGCGGGAGCTCATCGCTCCCGGTCAACAAACCTCAACAGCCGCGCCCGCAGACGCAGGATGCAGACAGCCCCGCCGCGCCCCTGCGCAAGCTGGCCGTGAGAGAGGACCGAGAGACAGACATTCCGCGACAACAGCAGCACATCATGTTCATCATCGCTTCCGTCTCCTTCCCGGTATCCCCGTTAAATTTGATGTGGCTATGGTACTCCTTTCAACCTAGTTTGTCAATAGGTAAATCGGTATTATTTTATTTTTCCCACTCTCCCTTGTCGTTTTCCCTATAGACATTTTAATTACTTTGTGATATGATTTTAAAAATCAGATTAAGGCGTGACTATTTCTCTCCCATCCGGCCATGCTAACACAAAACTACTTTTTTATCAGGAGGTCATTCCCATGTACTATTCCAGCGGAAATTACGAGGCGTTCGCCCGCCCCAAAAAGCCTGAGGGGGTGGACCAAAAGTCCGCCTATCTGGTGGGCAGCGGCCTGGCCGCCCTGGCCGCCGCCTGTTATCTGGTGCGGGACGGCCAGATGAAGGGCGAGAACGTCCACATTCTGGAGAGGGGCGACCTGCCCGGCGGGGCCTGCGACGGCTATAAGTTCGAGAACCTGGGCTACGTCATGCGGGGCGGCCGGGAGATGGACAACCACTTCGAGGTGATGTGGGATCTGTTCCGCTCCATCCCCTCCATCGAGACCGAGGGCGTCAGCGTGCTGGACGAGTATTACTGGCTGAACAAGGCCGACCCCAACTACTCCCTGTGCCGGGCCACGGTGGACCGGGGCCAGGACGCCCACACCGACGGCAAGTTCGGCCTGTCTGACAAGGGCGCCAAAGAGATCTTAAAGCTGTTCTTCACCCCCAACGAGGACCTGCAGAACAAGCGCATCACCGACATCTTTGACGACGAGGTCTTTAAAAGCAACTTCTGGCTGTGTTGGCGGACCATGTTCGCCTTTGAAAACTGGCACAGCGCTCTGGAGATGAAGCTCTATCTCCAGCGGTATATCCACCACATCGGTGGTCTGCCCGACTTTAAGGCCCTGCGCTTTACCCGGTATAACCAGTATGAGTCTATGATCCTGCCCATGGTGAAATACCTGGAGGGCTTCGGCGTCCAGTTCCACTATGGCGTTCAGGTGACCAACGTGCAGTTCGACTGCAACAAGACCCGCAAGCTGGCCACCCGCATCGACGTGCTGCGGGATGGCAAGCCCGACGCCATCGCCCTGACAGAGAACGACCTGGTGTTCATCACCCACGGCGGCTGCGTGGAGAACTCCGCCACCGGCAGCCAGGACAAGCCCGCCCCCTTCAATACCGAGCTGCGCCCCGGCGGCGGCTGGGACCTGTGGAAGAAGATTGCCGCCCAGGACCCCTCCTTCGGCCACCCGGAGAAGTTCTGCTCCACCCCCGATCAGACCAACTGGATGAGCGCCACTGTGGAGACGCTGGATGACCGCATCATCCCCTATATCAAAAAGATCTGCAAGCGGGACCCCTTTACAGGCGGCGTGGTCACCGGCGGCATCGTCACGGTGAAGGACTCCTCCTGGCTGCTCAGCTGGACCATCAACCGCCAGCCCCAGTTCCGGGACCAGCCCAAGGGCCACTGCCTGGTGTGGCTGTACTCCCTGTTCACCGACAAGCCCGGCGACTTTGTGAAAAAGCCCATGCGGGACTGCACCGGCAAGGAGATCTGCATGGAGTGGCTCTATCACCTGGGCGTCCCCGCCGACCAGATCGAGGACATGGCCGCCCACAGCGCCAACACCGTGCCCGTGATGATGCCCTATATCGACGCCTTCTTCATGCCCCGGGCCTACGGCGACCGGCCCGCCGTGGTCCCCCAGGGGGCGGTGAATTTCGCCTTTTTGGGTCAGTTTGCCGAGACCGCCCGGGACACCATCTTCACCACGGAGTATTCCATGCGCACGGGCATGGAGGCGGTGTATACCCTGCTGAACGTGGACCGGGGCGTGCCCGAGGTGTGGGGCAGCGTGTTCGACCTGCGCTGCCTGCTGGACGCCACCGTAAAGCTCCGGGACGGCAAAAAGGCCACCGACATGGACCTGGGCTGGATGGAGCGCATGGCCCTGAAAATGGCCCTGGGCAAGATCCAGGGGACCGATCTGGAGAAGCTGCTGAAGGCTTATGAGGTGATCTGAGCGGCGCATCGTTCGGGCGGATGGGGACATCCGCCCCTACGAAACGCCGACGAAATACGGGTAGGGGCGGACCTCTGTGTCCGCCCGCAGCCCTCTCCGCCCCCTGCGGGGGCACCTCCCCCAAAAACTCAACCGGACTGGCCGTTCCCCTAATTAACGGCCAGCCCGGTTTTTTTATTCCAACGTGATCTTTCCGTGCTCTTTTTCATACTCCGCGATGCATTTCAGCATCAGCTGGATGATCTGGGCGTTGGCCGAGCGGCCTTTGAACCCGCAGACATAGCGGAACTTTGCCAGAATGTCTCCATCCACCCGCAGCCCGAAGTGCTTTTCATTGATCTTGTTCATCCTTTTTGCCTCCGTATAACGCTATTATGGACTTATAATAGCGTTAAGCCTTGCAAAATTTTGAAAATGGAGTTATGATAGAGTTATAATAACTCTGGAAATTTTGCGGTTTGAAATGTAACCGGCGTTTGTCCGGGAGAACAAGACAAAAAAAGAGGACGCAGGCATGAACGAACTGAAAGGTCTGAGCTATGAGGAGCTGCTGTGCTTTATGCGCAGCGCCCCGGCCAGCATTTTCTTGAAAGATACCCAATGCAAATATCGCTTTGTCTCCAACCTGTGCGGTCTGGCCCACGGCAGCCCGGAGGGCGGCCTTTTGGGCAGGACCGATCTGGAGGTCCAGTCTGACCCCGCCCTGGGCCGGGAGTATTATGAGGAGGACCTGCACGTCCTGGCCACGGGCCAGGGCAGCCAGCGGGTCAGCCGCCTCTCCCTCCCCACCGGCCCGGTCTATCTGGAGATCAAAAAGAACCCGGTGGTGCTCCACGGGGCGGTTATCGGCATCATCGGGGTCATCAACGACATCACCCAGCAGGTGACCCAGGAGCGGGAGCTGAAGGAACTGTCCTTCCGGGACAAGCTCACCGGCCTTTATAACCGGAACTATCTGGAGACCCGTATCCGCCGCTATGTCCGCTCCGGCGACTTCCCCGCCAGTTTAATTATGGCCGACTGCAACTATCTGAAACGGGTGAACGACACCTTGGGTCACGAATATGGCGACCTGATGCTCCAACGGGTGGCCCGGTGTATCCAGGACAGCATTCCCGCAGGCTCTGTGGCCATGCGGGTGGGCGGGGACGAGTTTCTCATTCTCTGCCCCGAAGTGCTCCGCCGACCAGGCCGCCGGGCTGATCGCCCGCATCCGCCGGCGTTTGGAGGAGCGCAGCGACGGCATCCTCACCCTGGACGTGGCCCTCGGCAGCTACACCGCCCAGGACGACAGCCTGACCTTTGACCAGGTGTTCCACCGGGCGGACCGGGCCATGTACGAAAACAAAAAAGCGCTGCACCGCACACAGGTGCAATGAACCGCAAAACAGCCGCCCGGCCGGGCGGCTGTTTTTGCGCGTTGGGGAACGGATTGCCACATCTTCACTTCATATATTTCTCCCGGAATTCCTCCGCCGGGATGGCCTTGGAGAACCAGAAGCCCTGGGCGCTGTCGCAGCCCACGGTGCGCATGATGTCCACCTGTTCCCGGGTCTCAATGCCCTCGCAGATGACCTGATAGCCCAGGCTCTTCACCATGTTCACCACCTGCTGCAGAAAATAGATGCCCCGCTGGTTCTCCGCGCAGCGGGCGATAAAGCCCCGGTCCAGCTTTATGGTGTTGATGGGGATGTCCACCACGGAGTTGAGCACGGAATAACCCGCGCCGAAGTCGTCCAGGGAGGTCTGCATCTTCTTCTCCTGGAAGCAGGCGAAGAGCTTTTTCACGCAATCGAACTCGGACACGGCGGCGGTCTCGGTAAGCTCGATCTCCAGCAGCTCGGCACTGACCTGATGGCGCTGGAGGATATTCTCGCAGCGCCGGGCGTTCTCCGGGTCCTTGGCCAGCGCCACCGAGGCATTCACCGCAATGGGGAACAGCCTCAGGCCGTCCTGAATGCCGCGCTTTAAAAACTCCGCCACCTGCTCGAACATATAGAGGTCCAGGTCCACGATGCGGCCCGTGGTCTCCAGAATGGGGATGAACTGGTCGGGATAGAGCACCGTGCCGTCCTCCCGCTCCCACCGGACCAGGGCCTCCGCCCCGATGACGGAAAAGTCCTTCAATGAGAACTTGGGCTGGAGATACAGCTTGAACTCCCCCCGCTCCATGGCCCGGTTCAGACCGTTGGTCAGCTCGTTGGCCAGGGTCTGCCGCTCCCCCATCTGCCGGTCATACCGCAGGACGGAGACCCGGCTGTCGGGCCGGAGCTGCTTGCGGGCGAAGTTGGCCTTGTCGATGGCGGCGGAGGCGCTGAGACAGTCCGGCTCGATCTCGTAGATGCCGCTGCGCAGGCGCAGGCTGGCCTCCGGGTATTTCTCCGCCTGCTGCCGCTCGAACACCCGGTTCATCCGCTCTACAAAGACCGTGCTGTCCTCCGGCTTGCGATAGGGCAGATAGACGGCGAACTGGTCCCCGGCCACCCGGGTCATGTACACGTCCCCTACGGCCCGCACGCCGGCCACCAGATAGTTGCTGAACTCCTTCAGCAACTGGTCGCCCACGGCGTAGCCATATTTCTCGTTGAAGTATTTAAAGTTTTCAAAGTCGCTGTACACGATGATGTGGCCGTCGGCATAGCCGCCCACGATCTTGTGCTCGATCTCCTCCCGAAAGCGGCCAAAGCTCAACAGGCCGGTGAGCCGGTCAAAGTCCGGGGCGGCCATCATGCCCCGGTTGATGGCGTTGGCGGCCAGGTGCTTGGTGAGATAGGCGTTGATGATCTTGGTGATCTCCCCCAGCTCTCTGCGGCTCTGCTTGGTCCAAAAGCGCTTGCTGCCGCACACCACATAGGAGATGGCCCCCAGATACTCGCCCTCGCTGTACATGGCGGCATAGACCACCGTCTTCGCGCCCCCCTGCATCAGCAGGGCGGCCCCGTCGGGGGAATACATGTCCATGTTGTCATACTGCAAAACGGTGGTGCCATACTCGTCATAGCTCTGGAACAGGGTGAGGAAGTCCTCCTTGGTAAAGCCTCTCCCCTGCTCCAGCACCTCCGGTGCCCGGGGAGAGGTCCACTGGAACTGCCGGGTGGTCCGGTGCTCCTTGATATCCGTGTTGATGACGGTGATGCGGTCCAGCTGGAGCCGGATGCCCACGATCTTTAAAAACAGGGGGATGGCCGCTTCGAAGCTGTTCATCTTTTCAAACAGCTCGAAAGCGGTGGAGATGAGGTCGTTGTGGAGGTATCGGGCGTCGATGTCCTCAGTTCTGACCTCTTTGCTCTCCCCCTTCTCTTTCTTTTCTTTCTCCCGTTCTCTCTCCGTCTCGGCATAGCGGTGGAGGTTGTCACAGAAGGCATATTGGTTGCGCCCGTTCTCCTTGGCCTGATACAGGGCCCAGTCGGCGTTTTCGAACAGCTGCTCATAGGAATAGCCCGATACGTTTTCCGGCAAAAAGCAGACCCCGATGCTGCATGTCATGCAGTAGTCGTTCTCCTCGAACACCAGCTTCCGCACCGCCTCAGACAGCTGCCTGGCCTTTTTCAGCACCACGGAGTGTCCGGCATCCTTCATAAAGACCAAAAACTCGTCTCCGCCGATGCGGGCCAGCACGTCCCCCCGCTTGAACAGGGTGTCCAGCAGGCGGGCGAACTCCTGCAAGACCTTGTCCCCGAACAGGTGGCCGTAGCGGTCATTCACGTTTTTGAAAAAGTCCACGTCGATGACCAGCAGACCGCAGGAGGCATAGGGGTCCTTCTCCCCCAGATACCGGTCAATGAGGGTCTTGGCCATCCGGCGGTTATACAGCTGGGTCAGCGGGTCGTGCTGGGCCTGCTGGCGCAGGCTGCGCTCCTTCTCCTTTTCCGGGGTCACGTCCTTGGCGTATCCGGCGAACACGCCCCCCTGTTGGGCGTCTTCCACAGGCAGGGCGTCCACCTCCAGATAGATGAGCTTGCCGTCCTTCTTCTCCCGCAGCTCCAACGGCCCGTGCATCTGGCCGGTGAGCAGCTCCCTCAGCTGCCACCGGTCCTCGGACAAGACATAGCCGTGCCCGGCCGCCAGATACTGGTCGATGGTCCGCTGAACGTTCAGTTCCTGGTCATAGACCACCATGGTGTCGGTGCTTGCAAAATATTCAAACAGATAGACCCGGCGGTGCCGCAGCAGCTCGGTCACGGCCCGGTTGTCTCTGATACTGGCCACAAAACGGGATGCTCCCATGTGTTTGCCTCCATTTTCTCTCTTCTCGTTTTTCCAAGTATAGCAGACTTTTCACCCTTTTACAATTCTTCCAATACAAAATTTGTCAAAACCTTTACAGGGTCTTTACAAGTTGACTTTTTCCGGCCCCGCTGATATGATTTTTCCGGCGAAATTCGCCCATTTTCCCCGGGAGGTGACCTCTTTGATCCGACGATTTCAACGGCTGACCCTGGAGCGCCAGCTGTTTGTCAGCTTTTTCTCCCTGTGCGCCGCCCTGCTGCTGCTGTTTACCGGCACGACCTTATGGCTGGACATCTCCCGCCAGCGCCAGGCATTGGACCGCACCATCTCCAACACCGCCGCCTATGTGGCCTCCCTCCGCCCGGTGGCCGACATGCTGGAGCAGGGCTATCCCGACCCCCAGCTCCGCCAGGAGCTGGACGCCATGAGCCGGACCATGTCTGACCTGGACGTGATCCTGGTGTGCGACGCTACCGGGATGCGCTTTTACCACACCAGCCGCCAGTCCGGCGGCGAGACGGAGCTCACCGGGGACGAGACCGCCCTGCTCCAGGACCGGGACAGCTATATCGCCACCGGCTACAGCACCCGGGGGGAGCAGCGCCGGGCCTTTCACGCCGTGTATGACGACCAGGGGGCGCTGGTGGGCTTTGTGATGGTCTCGGTCTTCACCTCTGACATTCTGCGGGGCAGTCTGCGCCTGACGGTCTACAGTCTGGTGCTGCTGTGCGTCATGCTGGCGGTGGCCCTGGCCCTGTCCCACGGCATCGTGGCTCTGCTGAAAAACAGCCTGCGGGGCCACCACCCCGCCGAGCTACTGGACCTGTATCTCCGCCAGGCCGACGTGCTCAACGCCATTGAAGACGGCGTGGTGGCCACCGACCCGGCGGGCGCCATCGTCTTCTGCAACCGGGCCGCCCAGAGCCTGCTCCAGACGGAGAACGACCCGGCGGGCCGCCCCCTGCCCCAGCTCTTCCCCGACTCCCGCTGCCGGGAGACGGCCCGGGCAGACGCGGGCAGCTATAACCGCTCCTGCACCCTGGGCAACCGCCAGGTGCTGACCACCGAGCTGCCCATCCGGGAGGAGGGCGGCGGCGTGCTCACCGTCTTCCACGACAAGACGGAGATGCTCCGCCTGTCGGACAAGCTGTCCGGCACCCAAAACACCCTGGACACCCTGCGGGCCTTTAATCACGAGTTCATGAACAAGCTCCACGTGATCCTGGGCTATCTCCAGTCGGGGCAAATCGACCAGGCCAAGCATCTCATCATAAACAGCAGCCTGGTCTCCAGCCAGGCCATCCGGGAGACGGCGGACTGCATCCGGGTGTCCTCCATCTGCGCCCTGGTCATCGGAAAGATGATGCACGCGGCGGAATACGGCATCTGTCTCACCGTCACGCCGGACAGCCGGTGCCGCCCGGAGGACCTGCTGCTCACCGAGACGGAGTGTACCTCCATCGTGGGCAATCTGCTGGAGAACGCCATCGAGGAGCTTGCCCGCACCAGCCCCAAGGTGCGGGAGATCCGCCTGGGGTTCTACACCCGCTCCGACTGCAACATCATCACCTGTGAGGACACGGGGGACGGGGTGCCCGAGGACATCCGGGCCCGCATTTTCGAGCGGGGCTTCTCCTCCAAGGGCCCGGGCCGGGGTCTGGGCCTTGCCATGATCCGGGACATCACCCAGCGCCGCGGGGGGACCATCGACCTGGACACCGAACCCCACACCGGCACCTGCTTCACCCTGACGTTTACGAAAGAGAGGTCCTGACCGTGCCCTATCATGTGCTGATCATCGAGGACGCGACTCTATGGTGGCCGCCATTGACCGGCAATATGTGGAGTCTGACCGCCGGTTCCAGGTGGACCGGGTCTTTAAAAATGGGCTGCCCGCCCTGGACTACTTGGCGGAGCACCGGGCCGACCTGGTCATTCTGGACTACTACACCCCCCAGATGAACGGCCAGGAGTTTCTGGACCGGCTGCTGGCCCTGCCGGGCCCCGTCCCCGCCGTCATCGCCGTCACCTCGGCCAACGACCCGGACATCGTTCAGGCCCTGCTCCAGCGGGGGGTGCTGGACTATCTCATCAAGCCCTTTGTCCTGCCCCGGTTCCGCCAGGCCATGGACCGCTTTCTCCAGCGGCAGAGCCTGCTGACCCAGCACTCCGCCGGGGTGGACCAGCAGACCATTGACCGGCTCATTCAGCTGCCCGAGCCCCCGCCTCCGGCCGAAGAGCTGAGCAAGGGGCTGAACCTGTCCACCCTGTCCATGATCCGGGAGTTCCTCTCCGCTCACCCCGGAGAGGCCTTCACCAGCGAGCAGATCGCCGCCCAGGTCCATCTGTCCCGCATCACCGTGCGCCGCTATGTCAGCCACATGGTGGAGACCCACGAGCTGGAGAGCTCCATCGACTACCGCACCGGCGGACGGCCCTCTATCCAATATCGATACGTGGGAACATAACAAACAAAACCCGGATATTTCTGCATGAGATATTCGGGTTTTATTCATGTCCTCCCCCGCTTGCGGGCTTCTTTCCGTCTGTTCGCTTATTTTTTTGCAGAATTTTGTTTTCCATCTGTATTTTTGATTTTTCTCCTTCATATACTTTACTTACTTATGTGCTTCTTTAAGTACAAAAATTGACTTTACCATCGTCTTTTTTATATATTGTGTCCAGAAAGAGCAAGGTCCCCGGAGAAGGGCCCTGCAGTAGGAGGAAACGCATATGGAAAACATTTTAAGCTACTTCGGCACCTATACGCCGGCAGCGGATGGTGCCATCGCCGGGTTTCAGTTTGAATATCTGACCAGCCTGGGCTTTGCCGCCATCGTCATCTTCCTGGGGCGGTTCATCATCGACCACTCCACCCCCCTGCGAAAGTTCGCCATCCCCGCCCCCGTGGTCTCCGGCCTGCTGTTCTCGATCCTGGTGGCCGCCATCAAGGGCTCCGGCATCATCGCCCTGTCTTTTAACGTTGGCACCATCAAGGACCTGTGCCAGAATATCTTCTTCATGTGCGTGGGCTATGGCTTCAGCGCCAAGCTGCTGAAAAACGCCGGCGGCAAACTGTGCGTGAAGATCGCCCTGGCCGCCTGTCTGCTCATCACCATGCAGGACGTGCTGGGCGTTGTGGTGGCCAAGTTCATCGGGATGCACCCCCTGCTGGGCCTGCAGTGCTCCTCCTCCGCCATGTCCGGCGGCGTGGGCACCGCCTCCGCCTTCGGCCCCATCTTCGTCAAGCTGGGTGCCCCGGAAAACGCCACCGAGGTGGGCGTGGCCGCCGGCACCATGGGCAACATCATAGGCTCCCTCATCGGCGGACCTGTGGCCGCTTTCCTCATCACCCGTCACCACCTGAAGGCCGACCCCAACGACAAGCCCGACTCCGCCAAGACTGGTGCGGCCAATCCCCTGGTCAGCAGCCGCATGGTCTCCTGCTTCGGCCTGGTGCTGCTCATCTGCGCCCTGGGTATGCCCATCTACTGCCTGCTGGACAACATCCCCAAGATCGAGATGCCCAAGTTCATCGGCTGCCTGTTCGCCGGCAGCATCGTCCGCAACATTCTGGAGGCCGCCCACGTGGAGACCTATGTCCCCGAGATGGACGCCCTCGAGCACATGTTCCTGGAACTCTATCTGGCCCTGGTGCTGATGACGGTGGACATCACCGCCCTGTCCAGCGTGGCCGGTCAGATGGGCGTCATTCTGGTGGCCCAGGCCGTCCTCATCGTCCTGTTTGCCATCTTCATCTCCTTCCCCGCCTTTGGCCACGACTATGGCGCGGCGGTCATGGCCGCCGGTAACTGCGGCTGGGGCTGCGGCTCCGGGCCCAACGCGGTGGCCAATGAGAAGGCCGTGATGGACCAGTACGGCTGGCACAACGTGGCCTGGGTGCTGTATCCCTCCTTCGCTGTCATCATCGATGACATCTATAACCCCATTTTCCTTTCCCTCTTCGGCAGCTTCTTCGCCGGTTGATCTCCAGCGAAAAGCAGCGCGGCCCGGAGCATCCCGCTCCGGGCCTTTTGCCGTCTTAGCGGCCTCCCTCTTGCGGAGGGGCGTTTTTCTGTGGTATAATGCCCGGGAATGGCGGCGGACCCGCCGCCCCTCTATTCCGCTTGAAAAAAGGAGCCCGCCATGAAATTTCGGAATACCGCCCCCCTCGCCCTTCTCCTCTCTCTGGCTCTGGTCCTGCCCGGCTGCGCCGCGCCCAAGGCGGAGCCGACCCTGCTAACCATCGGCACGGCGGACCGGGGCGGGACCATGGCCCCCGCGGGCAGCGCCATCGCCGCCGTGCTGTCTGACGGTGAGGAGAGAAAGATCAGCGTCAGCGTGTCCAGCGGCTCCACGATGAACGTGCAGAGTCTGGCCGCCGGGGACATCGACCTGGGACTGGTGTCCGGCGACGTGGCCTATGCCGCCTATGTGGGCGCGGAGGAGTTCGACGGCCAGCCCCAGCCCCTGCGGGCGGTGGCGGCGGTATACTCCAGCGTCTCCTGCTGGATCGCCCCGGCGGCGGGGGCGACGGAATATGTCCACGACCTGGGCGGCCTGCGCCTGGGGGTCGGCCCCCAGGACTCCACCACCGAGCTGTCCGCCCGGGCGGCGGTAGATATTCTGGATTTGGAGACCCAGGGCGCCCAGCTGGTGAATTGCAGTCTGGAGGAGGGCGCCCGTCAGGTCGCCGACGGCACTCTGGACGCCCTCCATGCCTTTGCCGGGGTGCCCGCCCGCAGTCTGACCTGGCTGGCCCAGCAGGAGCCGTGCCGCCTGCTGCGCTTCACCGACGAGGAGCTGGACCGCATCCTGGCCGAAAACCAGTCCTATTACGCCGCCTGTATCCCCGCCGGGACCTATTCCGGCCAGACGGAGGACCTGAACACCTTCGGGGCCAAGTGTCTGCTGTGCGTCCGGGCCGACGCGCCGGACGAGCTGGTCTATCAGCTGACCCAGGCCCTGTATCACGGGGCGGAGGAGCTGGCCCAGTCCACCCCCGCCCTGGCGGAGATGGCCCGGCCGGAATTTCTGTATGAGGACCTGCCCATCCCCCTCCACCAGGGGGCCGCCGACTTCTACCGGGCGGAGGGCCTGATCGAAAGCTGACGGAAAACGCCGGATCCTCCCATGGGCGGGAGGGTCCGGCGTTTCTTCATGATTGACAAGGTTTCCATGAAATGTTATTTTAAATGTAACATGTATCCTGATGTGGGGGTGTTTCCATGAAAAAGGGCCTGCTGGCCGCCGCCCTGGCTGCGATCTTGACTCTATCGACCCTGACCGCCTGTGGGGGAACCGGAACCGACGGCTCCGGGCAGGAGGACCTGCCCCGGCTGGTCATCGCCAGCGACAACTATGAGCCATACAGCTATGTGGGCCCCAACGGCAATTTGATTGGCGTGGACGTGGACCTGGCTACCGAGGCCTGCCGCCGTCTGGGCTACGCCCCGGAGTTCCGCCAGATCGTGTGGGAAAACAAGGACGTCTATCTGTCCATCGGCCAGGTGGACTGCCTGTGGGGCAGCTTTACCATGACCGGACGGGAGGACCTGTATCAGTGGGCCGGGCCCTATCTCTACAGCCGCCAGGTGGTGGCGGTGCGGACGGACAGCGGTATCCAGACCTTGGCCGACCTGGCGGGCCGCCGGGTGGCGGTGCAGGCCACGGGCAAGCCGGAGAGCATCTTCCTCACCTCTGACGCCCCCGGCATCGCTCAGGTGGAGGCGGTGTACTCCTTCTCCACCATGGACGAGGTATATGCCTGTCTGCGCAAGGGCTATGCCGACGCCATCGCCGGGCACGAAAACGCCCTGGGGCTGTTCCTCGCCTCCTCCCCCGGCTCCTATCGGATGCTGGACGAGACCCTGGACATGTCCCAGCTTGGGGTGGCCTTTCAAAAGGACACCCATCAGGAACTGGCCCAGGCCCTCACCCAGACCCTGGCGGAGATGGAGGCCGACGGGACCACCCGGGCCATTTTAGAGCGCTATGGCCTGGACGCTGACCGGGCCCTGGGGGTGACACCATGAGCACCATGAAAAAACACCTAGACGCCGCGTGCAGCTTTTTGGCCTCTAAGCTCTTCTGGCTGTCCCTGCTGGCCGGACTGGTCCTGGTCCTGCTGGGCTACAGCGCCCACACCGCCCTGGACAAGGCCGACGTGCGCCGGGTGGCCCAGCAGACCCTGTCCTCCGTGTCTGGCCGCCTGCAGCGGTATGAGAACTACATGGCCAACGAAAAGTCCAAAAGCCTGATTCGACTGTTGGACAAGGCCAACGAGCTCAGCCGCTGTCTGGCCCAGGAAACAGCGGACCGGAGCGGATTTTTGGCCGACTATGTCCACCAGCAGCGCCTCACCGGCGTGATCCTGCTGGACGGCCAGGTCCATATGGAGACCCGCTTTCCAGAGGCCCCCATTCCCCTCTCCGGCCTGGACCAGACCAACGTCCGCGCCCAGGTGGAATCGGTGGTCCAGCATCCCAAAAAGACCTATCTCACCCGCCTGACCACCTCCGGCGGGACCTTCGACTTTGCCGCCGTGGCCCGACAGGATGGCCCCGGCGCGGTGGTCGCCTATGTGCGTAAGGAGACCGCCGAATTCAGCGAGGACGACATCTCTCTGGACACCATGTTCCTGGGCGACAACTATAACCTGGACGGCGTGGTGGTGGTGTCTGACGGTACCGCGATCCTGGCCTCCAACAAGAGCGCGCTGCAGGGGACTTATTCCGCAGAATTTCTGGACCGCTTCCACCAACAGCTGGCGCCGGACCGCTCGGGGCTCATCCACCTGTCCTATCAAGGAAAGGACTGGTACGGCGCCCGCACCAGCAGCGGGAGCTATCGTCTATACGCCTTCTTCCCCGCCTCGGCGGTCTTCGCCACCCGCACCGGCGCCCTGGGGTATACCCTGGCGGCCTATATCCTGCTGCTGACCGTGTTTACTGTCCTGCGCCACCGCTCCTCCCGGGCAACGCTCCGCCAGCTGGAAAAGCAATATCGGATCATCAGCGCCGTGAGCAGCATCTACTCCTCCTGCTTTCTGTTCTCCTTGGATGGGCAGTCGGTAGAGGTCATCCGGGCCCAGGAGGACATGCGCCCCCAGCTGGATCAGCTTACCCGGCCCCAACAGGTGGTCGACCTGCTGGTTCAAAAACATGTCACCCCCGCCTATCGTCAGAGTTTTCTGGCCTTCACCGATCTGTCCAGCGTGGAGCGCCGCCTGACGGGGGCCTCCTCCCTCTCCTGCCCCTTTGAGGACCTGTCCGGCCGGTGGATGTCGGCGGTGCTGATCCCCCAGGAATACGACGATGGCGGCGGCATCCAGTCGGTGCTGCTGCTGCTGCGGGACATGACGGCCGAGAAGCGCCGGGAGCTGGACTATCAGGAGCAGCTGCGTCAGGCGGCCCAGCAGGCCGAGCGGGCCAACCTGGCCAAGACCGACTTTCTCCGCCGCATGAGCCACGACGTGCGCACCCCCATCAACGGCATCCGGGGCATGGTGGCCATCAGCCGGCACTACGCTGGGGACGAGGCCAAGCAGGAGGAGTGCCGGGAGAATATCCTCTCCGCCTCCGGCTTCCTGCTGGACCTGGTCAACGATGTGCTGGATATGAACAAGCTGGAGTCCGGCTCCATCCAGCTGGAGGAGCGCCCCTTCTCCCTGAGCGAGGTGATAGACAGCGTCCTGTCCATTGTCCAGGTCCGGGCGGGCGAGCGGGGCGTGGTCCTCCACCGTGAGGTCATGGATGTGGTCCACGACAGGCTCATCGGCAGCCCCCTCCATCTGCGTCAGATCCTGCTGAACATCTCCAGCAACGCGGTGAAGTATAACCACCCCGGCGGCTCCGTGGCCATCTCCTGCCGGGAGCTGCCCCCCGCTGACCCGGCGGTCCGGGGGCCGGTGACCTTCACCTTCACCTGCGCCGACACCGGTGTGGGCATGAGCCAGGAGTTCCAGACCCGGGCCTTCGAGCCCTTCGCCCAGGAGGACACCACCGTCCACTCCACCTACAGCGGCACCGGCTTAGGCCTGCCCATCGCCAAGGAGCTGGTGGAGCACATCGGCGGCTCCATCTCCTT
>NZ_JBPJWR010000006.1:0-15256 GCF_054108085.1 Flintibacter sp. SJQ-8 | reverse complement strand
CCGTGATGAGCGTGGACTACGACTGCTCTCCGAGGTGGCCGCCATGATCGGCGCTTCCGCCTGCGTCAGCTATTCCGAGATCCCCTTCGCCGGCCCCATCGGCTGCCTGGAGGTGGGCTATGTGGACGGCCAGATCGTCCTGAACCCCAACCAGGAGCAGCGCAAGACCTCCCGCATGGATGTCACCGTGGCCGCCACCCGGGAGAAGGTGGTCATGATCGAGGCCGGTGCCGACGAGATCCCCGACGAGATCATGTACGCCGGCATCGTGAAGGCCCACGAGGAGATCCGCAAGCAGATCGACCTCATCGACCAGATCGTCGCCGAGATCGGCAAGCCCAAGATGGAGTACGAGCACGCCCAGTTCAATCAGGAGCTGTTCGACAAGATCACCACCGAGTTCATGGACGAGGCCAAGGCCGCCATGGACACCGACGACAAGAACGTGCGCGAGGAGCGCTGGAACGCCATGATCGACCACTGGCACGAGAAGTATCTGGAGGAGTATCCCGATATGGATCAGTACCTGGAGGAGTTCACCTATAAGTTCCAGAAGAAGATCGTCAAGGCCTGGCTGCTGGAGGGCCACCGCGTGGATGGCCGCGCCAAGAACGAGATCCGTCCTCTGGCCGCCGAGGTGGGCGTGCTGCCCCGCGTCCACGGCTCCGGCCTGTTCACCCGCGGCCAGACCCAGGTCCTGTCCGTGGCCACCCTGAACACCCTGTCCGCCGCCCAGAAGCTGGACACCATCTGGGAAGAGGACGAGAAGCGCTATATGCACCACTACAACTTCCCCCCCTACTCCGTGGGCGAGGCCAAGGCTCCCCGTTCCACCAACCGTCGTGAGTACGGCCACGGCGCTCTGGCCGAGCGCGCTCTGGTGCCCGTGCTGCCCAGCGTGGACGAGTTCCCCTATGCCATCCGCGTGGTCAGCGAGGTGCTGTCCTCCAACGGTTCCACCTCTCAGGGCTCCATCTGCGGCTCCACTCTGGCCCTGATGGACGCCGGTGTGCCCATCAAGGCCCCCGTGGCCGGCATCTCCTGCGGCCTCATTCAGGACGACGACGGCTCCTTCCAGACCTTCATCGACATCCAGGGCGTGGAGGACTTCCACGGCGAGATGGACTTTAAGGTGGCCGGCACCAAGTCCGGCATCACCGCCATCCAGATGGACCTGAAGAACGACGGTCTGACCCACGAGATCATCAAGGAGGCCCTGGAGATCACCCGGGACGCCCGCTTCGCCATCCTGGACGAGATCATGCTGCCCTGCATCTCCGCCCCCCGGGCCGAGGTCAGCCGCTTCGCCCCCAAGATGATCACCATGAAGATCGAGCCTGACCGCATCCGCGAGGTCATCGGCAAGGGCGGCTCCGTCATCCAGAAGATCACCGCCGAGTCCGGCGCCCAGATCGACATTGAGGACGACGGCACCATCCACATCGCCTCCCCCGACGCCGCCAGCTGCGACGCCGCCAAGAAGATGATCGAGACCATCGTCTTCGTCCCCGAGGTGGGCGGCCTGTACTATGGCAAGGTGGTCCGCATTCTCCAGTTCGGTGCCTTTGTGGAGCTGGCCCCCGGCAAGGACGGCATGGTCCACATCTCCAAGCTGGCTGACCGCCGGGTGGAGAAGGTGGAGGACGTGGTGAACATCGGCGACATGATCTGGGTCAAGGTCACCGACATCGACGACAAGGGCCGCGTCAACCTGTCCTATAAGGACGCCCTGAAAGAGATCCGCGCCAAGAAAGAGGCCGGCGAGCCCATCAAGTAATTCCCCCTGAGCTGCGACAAAAGCCGTGAGAGCGATCTGCTCTCACGGCTTTTTGCGTTTTGCGTCTTTCGTTATCCAGCCCAGCCTCCGGTGAACAGGAACAGGATCAGCAGCAGGGACAGGATCAGGGACAGGCCCCGTCGCCACTCCGGTTTGGGTCTCCAGGCGGCGGCCCGGCGGATGCGGATGGCGGCGTCGCACTCTCCAAAGGCGGACACGCTGCCCCACAGGTGCCGCCCGGCGGCAAGCTCGGTAAGCATCCGGGCGTACTCCCGCCGCCCCTCCGGCTCCAGCTGGTTCAGCACCGCCCGGTCGCAGGCCAGCTCCATGTCCCGGTTGGTCAGGCGATAGGCCGCCCAGTGCAGGGGGCTCCACCAGAACAGAGCCATGGAGATGGCATTGGCCATCTTCCACCAGGGGTGGTGCATTTTGATGTGTTCCCCCTCGTGGCGCAACACCAGGGCCATCCGCTCCGGGGGCAGTTCTTTTTGCAGGCAGATCACATGCTGAACGCCGTCCCCCGCCCCCGTGTCGTGGCCCCTGCGGACAAAGCTGGTGGGCAGGTCGCCGCACAGCCGCACCGCCACCGTCTTGGGGTCCAGGCCAAACTCCGCCACGCTCTCCGGCGGCAGCCGCTCCCCCTGTTGGCCCAGGCATTTCAGGCGGCCCTCCGTCCGGGTGCTCCAGACCAGCACCGCCGTCACCATACCTAGCCACACAAGGCCGATGGCCATCATCTGCCCCTGGGACAGCGGGCAGAAAATTTTCACCCCGCCGGGCAGGGCCAGGGTGTCCTGTGCCCCCTCCGTCCAGGGGGCGGGCAGGATGGCGGGGGTCTGGCTGGGCTCCTCCAGCCGCAGGCGCAGCAGTCCCCGGAAAGACCAGGGCAGCACTTTCACTCGGCCATACAGGCACCAGATATAGGCGGTATAGCTGCAATACCACCCGAAGGACCACAGCCGCACCCGGTCCCGGGGCTCCAACAGGGGGTTGGTCACGGGACGCAGCAGAATGATGATCCCAAAGGTCAGGGCGGTGATCACGCCCACGCTGAAATACATGTTGGCCATGTCGTAAAGCAGCATCAGGCCCGTTTTCCAAACAGCGTTCACAGTCACCCCTCCCATGTGGTCCGGTCGATCAGCTCCTTCAGCTCCTCCGCCTCCGCCGGGGTCAGCTTTCTGCCCCCAAAAAAGGCGGCCAGGAAGGGGGACAGCCCCCCGGCCCGGCGCTCCAGTTCCGCCCCCTCCGCCCGGATGGCCGCCTCCCGGGTGAGCAGGGGGGTGACCACCGTGTCACGGTGGTCCACCGCCCCCTTGTTTTTCAGGCGGCGCAGGACGGTATAGGTGGTGCTCTCGTTCCACCCCAGCCGCTGGGCGCACAGCTCCACCAGCTGGGCGGAGTGGACCGCGCCCGTCTGCCACAGGATCTCCATCAGCTTGTATTCCCCGTCAAACAGCTTTTCCATGGGATCGCCTCCTTCTAGTTTATTGCGATAAACCTTTCTTCTAGCCCGAGTTTATCAGAATAAACCATGTTTGTCAAGACGATTTTGGGGGACGGATCGCCGCGTCGCTTCGCTCCTCGCAATGACACGATGCCAAGCCTTCCCCCTCCCAGGGGGAAGGTGGCCCGCAGGGCCGGATGAGGGTGACTATCGTGGGTGTAGTGGTCATCGTGCGGGCGGACACAGAGGTCCGCCCCTACAAAAGCCATCGTGACACGCCGTAGGGGCCGACCTCCGTGTCGGCCCGTCGTTAGCGGATGCACCCCCGTGGTCCCCCTCATCCGTCACGGCTGCGCAGTCGTTGGCAGCTTTGCTGCCTTACGAATGCGGCGTACCCCTTGCGGGTGCTGCGCCATGCCACCTTCTCCCCTGCGGGGCGAAGGCTAAAACTCATCACTCATCACTCATCACTCATCACTCCTCCCTCCTAACTCCTAACTCCCCAACATTGCCACCACCTCAAAAATCGGCTATAATAGCTCTATCCCCGCTCAGCAGGCGGGATGATTTTAAGGAGGACACAGCTATGCTTTTGAATATATTGGCCGTTGGCGACGTGGTGGGCGAGGGCGGCCTGGACATTCTCTCCCGCCGACTGGACGGCCTGCGGCAGGAGACGGAGGCCAACTTTGTGGTGGTCAACGGGGAAAACGCCTCCGGCGTGGGCATCACCCCCGCCCAGGCCCGGCGCATTCTGGAGGCCGGGGCCGACGTCATCACCCTGGGCAACCACACCTGGAACCGGCTTCAGATCGGGGACTATCTGGACAAGGAGGCCCGCATCCTCCGCCCCGCCAACTACGCCGGGCGGGTGCCGGGCCGGGGCATGGGCATCTACCCCTGCAAGGGGCTGCGCATCGCCGTTTTGAACCTGATGGGCCGGGCGGAGCTGAACTCCAACCTGGACAACCCCTTTAAAATGGCTAACACCCTGCTGCGCGGCGGCGATTTTGACCTGGCCCTGCTGGACTTCCACGCCGAGGCCACCAGCGAAAAGGGCGCCATGGGCTGGTTTCTGGACGGCAAGGTCCAGGCCGTGTGGGGCACCCACACCCATGTGCCCACCGCCGACTGCCAGATCCTGCCCCGGGGCACCGGCTTTGTCACCGACTTAGGCATGACCGGCCCCAGCCGTCGGTTTTGGGCATCAAGCCGGAGAACTCCATCAACCTCTTCATGGGCGGCCTGCCCCGGCGGTATGAGGAGGCGGAGGGCAACTGCAAGCTCAACGCCTGCCTGTTCACCATCGACACGGAGAAAAAGCGCTGCACCGGCGTCCGCCGGGCGGATATTCAGGAGTGAAGCCCATGCTGAACATCATTCACGGGGCGGACTTCCATCTGGACAGCCCCTTTTCCGGCCTCAGCCCGGAGCGGGCGGCCCAGCGGCGGGGGGAGCAGCGGGACCTGCTGACCCGCCTGGCCCAGCTGGCCCGGGAGAAGCAGGCCGACCTGGTGCTGCTGTCCGGCGACCTGATGGACGGGGAGACCGTCTATCGGGAGACGGCCCAGGCCCTCTCCCAGGCATTGGGCGGCATCCCCTGCCCGGTGTTCCTGGCCCCGGGCAACCACGACTGCTATAGCCCCTCCTCGGTGTACGCCACCCTGGACTGGCCGGACAACGTCCACATCTTCACCACCCCCGCTGTGGAGGGGGTGGACCTGCCCCAGCTCAACTGCACCGTCTATGGCCGGGCCTTCTGTTCCCCCCACGAGACGGAATCCCCCCTGGCCGGCTTTCAGGCGGCGGAGGACGGACGGCTGACGCTGGCCTGTCTCCACGGGGACACGGCCCCCGGCAGCGGCTACGGCCCCATCTCCCAGGAGGAGATCGCCGCCAGCGGCCTGGACTATCTGGCCCTGGGCCACGTCCACCAGTACAGCGGCCTGCAGCGGGCGGGGCGGACCGTCTGGGCCTATCCCGGCTGTCCCGAGGGCCGGGGCTTTGACGAGACGGGGGAGAAGGGCGTGCTGCTCCTCCACGCCCAGCCGGGACAGGTGGTGGGGGAGTTCGTCCCCCTGTGCCGCCGCCGGTATCAGGACATCCGGGTGGACGTCACCGGCTCTGATTCCCTGGCCGCCGTGCTGGCCGCCCTGCCCCCGGACACGGGGGAGGATATCTATCGCATCATTCTCACCGGCAGCTGCGCCGCCGCCGACTTGAGCGCCCTGGAGCGCGTCCTCTCCCCCCGGTTCTATGGTCTGGACCTGCGGGACGAGACCCGCCTGCCCCAGGACCTGTGGCAGCGCCGTGACGAGGACAGCCTGACGGGGCTGTTTCTCAGCCGCATGTGGCAGCTGTGCCAGCAGCGGCCCGACGACCCCATCTGCCAGCTGGCCGCCCGGTTCGGTCTGGCCGCACTGGAAAACGGGGAGGATATCTGCCCATGAAAATCAGATCTATGACCGCCATCTTCGGCAAGCTGGACCGCGCCCGGCTGGAGCTGGGGGATGGCCTGAACCTGATCTACGCCCCCAACGAGGGGGGCAAATCCACCTGGTGCGCCTTCTGGCGGGCCATGCTCTATGGCTTCGACACCCGGGAACGGGACCGGAAGGGCCGCCTGGCGGAGAAAAATCGCTATCAGCCCTGGTCCGGGGCCCCCATGGCCGGGGAGCTGGGGCTGGAGTGGGCGGGGGCGAAACATCACCATCCGCCGGGGCCCCAAAAACGGCGCGCCCTTCGCCGCCTTTGCCGCCGTGTACACCGGGACGGAGGAGCCGGTGCCCGGCCTCACCGCCGACACCTGCGGGGAGCTGCTCACCGGCGTGGGCCGGGAGGTGTTTGAGCGCTCCGCCTTTCTGGGGAACGGGGGCGACCTGTCCGTCACCGCCGCCCCGGAGCTGGAGCGGCGCATCGCCGCCCTGGTCTCCTCCGGGCAGGAGGACGTATCTTTCTCCCAGACCCAGGCCCGCCTGCGGGAGTGGCTGAACCGCCGCCGGGTGAACAAGAGCGTGGGAGAGATCCCCAAGCTGGAGCAGGAGCTCTCCCAAGTGGAGGAGCAGCTGGCCCAGCGCTCCGCCCTGTGCGGGGAGATCGCCCATCTGGAGCAGACCGTCCGGGCCTTAGAGGGGCAGCGGGCCGACGCCCTCTCCCGCCTCCGCCGCAGCCGTCAGGCCGCCCAGAATCAGCTGGACCAGACCCGGCAGGAGGCCCGGTCCGCCCTGGACGAGGCCCAGGAGCAGCTGGAGCAGCTGGAGCAATACGGCCCCCTCCCGCCGAAAGACCGGCTGAAGCAGGCCCAGGGGGAGCTGCAATACTTGAAAAGTGCTGGACGAGGAGATCCGCCAGGCCGAGGCCGACCACAAGGCGGCGGAGGACCACTATGTCCAGACCCAGATCGCCATCCAGGACCAGCACTTCCCCGGCCTCACCGGGGAGGAGGCTCTGGCTCAGGTCCACAAGGACCTGGACCAGCACCGCTGCTGTCTGGCCCGCGCCAAAAAGAAAGCCTTGTGGGCCAAGCTCCTGCCCCTGTTGGGCCTGCTGGCCGCTGCGGGCAGCGGGGCGGCAGGTTATTTTGTCCAGAAGCAGCCCGTTGGCCTGCCCCTGGCCGCCGGAGCAGCCGTATTTGTGCTGACCCTGATCTTCTCCGGGGTCTGCCGGAGCAAGGCCCGGGGGCTGAAAGACCGGGGAGAAAAAATTCTGGCCCGCTATGGGGTCGGTGACCCCGACGCTCTGCTGCCCCTGGCGGAGGACTATCAGGCCCGCCGCCGTGCTGCCGACCAGGCCGCAGAGCAGCTGAAAGCCGTCCGGGGAGCTCTGAATGACCGCCGGGCCCGGCGGGAGAACAGCCAGGCCGATCTGCTGCGCTTTGCCCGCTCCTTTGCCCCCCAGGTCAGCAGTCTGTTCGGGGTATCTGCCGCCCTGTCCCGGGCGCTGGGGCTGGACCACGAAGCGGAGCTGGCCCGCCAGCGGGTGGCCGAGCGCCGCCGCCGGCTGGACGACCTGCCCCAGCAGGCGGGGGGAGCCGCCGTGCAGGACGACCCCGCTTTGACCCGCGCCGCCGCCCGGCTGGACCAGGCCCGTCAGGCGCTGGACCAGGCCCTGGGCCGTCAGGCCGCTTTGGGCGACCCAGCCGCCCTGTGCGCCCGCCGGGAGCAGCTTCAACAGCAGCTGGAGCAGCGGCGGCAGGAGCACCAGGCCCTCACCCTGGCCCTGTCCGCACTGGAGCAGGCCAACGCCCGGCTGCAGGAGCGGTTTTCCCCCGCCCTGAACCGGCTGGCCGGGGAGTATCTCTCCCGGCTCACCGGGCAGCGCTACCGCCGGGTGTCCTTCACTCGGGAGCTGGAGGGCTCTGCCGCCACGGCGGGCGACCTGTCCCCCCGCAGTGCCCTGTATCTGTCCCGGGGCACGGCGGACCAGCTCTATCTGGCCCTGCGTCTGGCGGTGTGCCGCCTGTGCCTGCCGGAAAAGCCCCCCATCGTATTGGACGACGCCCTGGCCGCCTTCGACGACCAGCGCCTGGGTCAGGCTCTGGACCTGCTCCAAGAACTCGCCCAGGACCAGCAGGTGCTCCTCTTCACCTGCCACCGCCGGGAGGGAGAACTGCTGACCGGAACTCCCGGCGTCACCAAACTGGCGCTGCCCTGAACCTTGCATAAAAACGTCGAAGCCGCCCGCGCATTGCTGCGCGGGCGGCTTCTGGCTTGTTGAAATCCGCTCCTTTGCTTCAAGAAGGAGGAACTCACATGATTTATACGGGGCCTAACAGCTCCAGTCGGGGGTCGGCCTTTACCACATCCAGCAGGTCCTCCGACACCTGGATCTCCTCCATGTGGAGGGTGTCCCGGATGCGGACGATCTTCAGCTTCTCCGGGTCGTTGTCCTGCAGGACCTTCACAGCCACCCGAATGGCCTCCTCCTCGTCGGCGGCCACCAGGGGGATCTTGCAGTCGTCCAGACAGCCCAGGGCGATGTCGTTGGCATACATGGCCTCCATGTTAAGCTGGTCGAACAGCTTGCGGGTGGTCACGTCGAAGATGCCGATGCCCACTGCGCTGCCGTGGGAGGCCGGGGAGACGTCCAGCACCACCATGCGGCCAATTTTGGGCACGGGGAGGACGAACTCCTTCAGCAGAAAGCTCTTGCCCAGAATATTGGGGTCATAGCCGTTGCCCGAGATGTCCTTGCCGATCTGCTCCACCACCAGCACGTCGATGTCCGGGATCATGAGGATGGGCATATTCTTTCGGGAGAGCATCACCAGCTCCGCCTCCCGCTCCAGCATCTTTTCGGCGGGGACGGCCTCCACCAGCAGGGTCTGGTCATAGGCGTTTTCCATGATGGCCACGCCAAAGCCCACCTTTGCCCGGGACAGGATCAGCCGGGTGGCCTCCCGCAGGGTGTCGCCGAAATAGCTGAAGTCCGCCTTGTGGATGGCGGTGCAGCCCTTGTGGTGGCCCAGGCCGATGACCAGCATCTTGCACATGCCGCTCTGGATGGTGTCCACAAAGTCGGTGTGCAGCTTCACCCGGTTGATGGGGATGACCAGGTCGGCCTGCTCCAGGCAGAGCTTGTCGAAATAGACCTGGATGCCCCGGCTGGTGCTGCCCAGCAGCTCCACGTCGTTGTTGGCGATCACCGGGATGCCCATGGCCTCCTGGGTGATGCCATAGGTGTGCAAGATCTCCAGCTGCCCCTCCAGGGTGCCGCCGCCGTGGCTGCCCATGGCGGCCACGATAAAGGGCTCGGCGCCCAAGGCCAGCAGCTGGTCCACCACGCACTTGACGATGCGGGACAGGTTGCGGATGCCCCGGCTGCCCACGGCCAGGGCCACCCGCATACCGGGCTTTACCTGGGCGCGGATCTCCGCCTTGGCAAACTCCCGGGCCACGGTGCCCTCGATGTCCTCCAGATGTTCTTTGTTGAAGGACTGGCGCACCCGATACATCTTTGGCAGCGGGCGCTTCAGGTCTTCCTCCAGCAGCAGAGGCATTTCGCTCCCTCCTTATTACGCTTCTAAATTTACGCTTTTAATTTACTTGCCCATCAGGTGCAGCACGCCCATGGTCACCGGCTCCACAAAGGTGACCAGCATCAGCACCACCAACAGAGAGAGGATAAAGCGCAGGGTGGGCTTGATCATGCGGCTCATGGGTTCCTTGGAAATAGCCGAGGCCACGAACAGGTCGATGCCATAGGGCGGGGTGACAAAGCCAATGGCCAGGTTCATGGTCAGCATAATGCCGAACTGAATGGGGGTCATGCCCAGGTTGGTGACGATGGGCAGCAGAATGGGGGACAGGATGATGGTGGCGGGGATGTTGTCGATGAGACAGCCCACGCCCAGCAGCAGCAGGTTGATGAGCAGCAGCAGCAAGATCCGGTTGTCCGTCACGCCCAGGATGGCCCCAGCGATGCGGGCAGGGATTTTTTCCATGGTGAGGTAGGCGGCAAAGGCCATGGAGAAGCCCACCATAAAGGTGGTCATGCCGTTGACGTTGATGCTGTCGTACAGGGACTTGTACACATCCACCAGCCGGAATTCCTTATATACGAACACGCTGACGATCACGCAGTATACCACCGCGATCACCGCCGACTCCGTGGGGGTAAACTTGCCGGAATAGATGCCGCCCAGGATGATGACCGGGGTCATCAGGGCCCAGAAGGCCTCCTTAAAGGACTTCCACACGTCCCGCAGACTGGGGCACTTGCCCGTGGTCTGATAGCCCTCTTTTTTAGAGACGATCACGCACACCACGATCAGGGCCACGCCCATGAGCACGCCGGGCAGGATGCCCGCGATGAACAGGTCGCTCACCGACTGGTTGGTGACCACGGCATAGATGACGAAGGGGATGCTGGGAGGAATGATGACGCCGATGGTGCCGGCGGAGGCGGCCAGGGAGGCGCTGAAGGCCTTGTCATAGCCCCGCTTGGTCATCTCGGGGATCATAAAGCCGCCGATGGCGGAGGTGGTGGCCATGGCCGAGCCGGAGATGGCCGCAAAGATCATACAGGCCAGGGTGGTCACAATGGCCAGGCCGCCGGTGATCCAGCCCAAAAGCGTGTCGCAGAAGTCCACGATGCGCCTTGCCACGCCGCCGGTGCTCATCAGATTCCCGGCCAGCATGAAGAAGGGGATGGCCATCAGGGGGAAGGAGTCCACGCCGGTGATGGCGTTCTGGGTGATGAGCGCCAGGGGCATGTTGGTAAAGCACACCAGGGTCACCAACGTGGAGATGCCGATGGCATAGCCGATGGGGATGGTCAGAATGACCAGCAGGATAAAGGTGCCAAACAGAACCAGTATGTCCATTTATGCCTCAGCCTCCTTTGTCTCGCTCTCGCCGGAGCCGCCGCCCAGTTCCTTGACAGAGGTGACGATCTGGCCGATGATCCGCAGACCCACCACAAGCTGGCTGAAGGGCAGGGAGGCATAGACGATCCACATGGGGATCTTCAGGGCGGTGGAGCTGTTGCCCCGGGCCTTCATGGACATGACCAGGTCAAAGCCATACTTGACCAGGAACACGCAGAACAGCAGCAGGATCACGTTGGCCACGATGGCCAGCACCAGCTTTCCCCGGCCCTTCAGCTTGTTAGACAGCATATCCATGCGGATATGGTCGTTGCCCTTCATAGACACGCTGGTGCCCAGCCAGATCTGCCAGATGAACACATAGCGGGCCAGCTCCTCGCTCCAGGACAGGGAGTTGTTGAATACGTAACGCATTACCACCTGTACAAAGATCAGCAGGGTGGTAAAGGCAAGGCTTATCACCAAAAGGTGCGCTTCCAACGAGTTATAGAAGCCAATGACTTTTTTCATACGCTATCCACCTCAGTCTTTTAAAAGGGGCTGGGTGCGGGACCCGCACCCAGCTCCTGATGGAATCGAACGGTTCGCTTACTGTCCGCGATAGGGCGCCACGGCATCCATCACGTCCTGGCCGAACTGCTCGGCGGCGTCGTCATACATGGGGGCCACCTTCTCGGCGAACAGAGCCTTGTTCTCGGGAGTGACATAGGTGATCTCCATGCCGGCGTCGGCCAGCTTCTGGATATACTCGTCATTCTGGCTGACCTCCAGCTCCCGCTGATAGTCCACCAGATAGGTCTTCACGCCCTCGTCCACAATGGCCTTGGCCTGATCGTCCAGGCTGTTGTAGAAGTCGGTGTTGATGCAGATGGTGCAGAAGTCATAGATGTGCTCGGTGGTGCTGAGATACTTCTGAACTTCCTGGAACTTGGACTCATAGATCAGGGAGGCGGGGTTCTCCTCGCCGTCCACGGTGCCCTGCTGCATGGCGGTGAACAGCTCAGACCAGGCCATGGGGGTGGCGTTGGCGCCCAGCAGCTTGAACATGGTCACGAACATCTCGTTGGACATGCAGCGCATCTTCAGACCCTTCAGGTCGTCGGGGGTCTCGATGGGCCGGACCTTGTTGGTCATGTTGCGGATGCCGTTGAAGTTATAGCCCAGGTTGGTCAGGCCCACGTTGGCGTCGGCCAGCTTCTGGTTCAGCAGGGTGCCCAGCTCGCCGTCCACGGCGGCAAAGGCGTCGTCGGTGTTGGTGAACAGATAGGGCATGGCCAGGATGCCGAAGGCGTCCACATAGTTGTTCATCACGCTGGCGGAGGGGACCACCATGGTCAGGGTGCCCAGGGCCACCGACTCCAGCATGGCCTCGTCGCCGCCCAGCACGCCGTTGGGGTGGACGTCCACGGTGATGGCCCCGCCGGACTGCTCCTCCACAAAGTCCTTGAACTTCAGGCTGGCCAGGTGCAGGGAGTGGTTTTCAGAGCAGATATGCCCCAGGGAGATGCTGTAGCTGCCTCCGGTATACCCGGAGCCGGAGCCGCCGGCACTGCCGGAGCCACCGGAGGAGGCGGAACCGCCGCCGGAAGTGGAGGGGGTGCTGTTGTTTCCGCCACAGGCCGCCAGAGAGATACACATGGCCGCCGCCAGCAAGGTACTCAGAAACTTTTTCATAAGACATGCTCCCTTCATTTCTATCCAATTTTAAATGTTAAGTAATGCGCTCCTTTATAATATTGGTCTCTCGCTCTCACAGGATGGTGATGGTTCCCTGCTCCACGTCCAGGGCGATGTTCATGCCGCTTTCCACGTCGGTGAAGAACTCCGGGTCCACCCGGTGGACCATGGGCATCTCCATGGCCGCCGCCGCGGCCACCAGAACGGTGTCCGCCTCCTGGACCACAATGGCCGCCGGGCCGTTATTTCGCATCATCAGCTTATAAAGGCCGTCCAGCTGGACCACGGAGCTGCCCTTGCCCGAGGGCATGATGAGCACCTTGCCCACCACCGACTTGCCAAAGGCATCGTGGTTGCGCTCCTTGACCACGCCGGTCTCCGGCTCCACCAGATAGAAGCAGATGGCGTCTTTAGACACCAGGGCCGGGGCGCTGTCCACCTTGCCCTTGGTGATCTGACTGCAATGATAGGCCTTGCTCATTTCAGCACCTCCCCGTCGATGGCCGCCTGGACAGATTCTTCAATGGGACGAATGATAAACTCGATGTCCCGGATCTCGTTGTAATAAGCGCACTTGGGCGAGTCAGTCACGCCCACGCCGTGGTAATAGGGCTGCCAGCAGGGGGGCACGTCGATGCAGGTGTCCGACACAATGTGGCCGCCGGCTCGCTGGATGATGGCGTTATAGCCCATGCGCTCGGCCAGCTCCTTGGTCAGGGAGCTCACCAGCAGCCACACCGGCACCTTGAACTTCTTCCCCTCGCACACTCTGGCGATGGTGGCCACCTGGTTGATGGTGATGTGGGGGCAGCCGAACATGGCAAAATCGATCTTCTTGGGCTCCCGGCACAGGCGCTCACGGGTCTCGGCCAGGTCTTTGTCGGTGATGACGATGGTCTCCTTGATCTTCTTGCCGCCGATGGCCGCCTCCAAGGTGGGGGCCTCGGGGGTGATGCCCTCGATGTGATACATGGACACGCAGCCCGAGGTGTTCAACTGGGCGCCGAAGTTCATAAAGCCCTCGGGGGTGGGGCGCTTTTTGATGCCCCGGAACACGGGGATCTCCAGGCCCTTATATTTCTCCGGGTAGCACCAGCCCAGGATCTGATAGTCAAAGTCGGTCTCCACCTTGGCCTGCACGTCCACCACGATCTCCGCCTTGCGGTTCTCGTCCAGCAGCAGTCCATAGCGGGGGACCACGCCGGTGATGGCGGCGCACAATGCGCTGTTAGAGCCCTCCCGGTTGGTCCGGGCCCCGATGACCGAGTTCACATAGGGGGTGGCACTGGACTCGGAGAAGGCGATCACCTCGCCAAAGGCGGGCACGTTCTGCTGTAAGTAGGGGGTGCAGTCAAAGGTCAGTTGCGCACCCAGCTTGCGATAGGCCTCGTTGGTGGCGCTGACGATCTCCTTGCCCGCCTTGGGGATCTCGAAGAGATGGTCGTTGAGATATTTCAGGTTGATGCTGGGGTTCACCGTGGGGGGGATGATGCACTTGGCTCCCTTGGAGAGCATCTTCTCCGCAAACCACAGGTCCGCGTCCTGGGCGCTCAGGGCCACGTGGGTCCTGGTGATGGGAACGAACCGGTCCGCGTCAAAGGCGTTGCCGATTGCCAACTGGATCTCCAGGGCATAGGCCATGCCCTCGCCATATTTCCCCGCCAGAATGTCTTTCTCATAACTCGTTAATTCCATCCGCCACACCTCTCATGTCTGAAATAATTTGTCAGCAGTATTCAATGTTCAGTTCGTTTCACTTGTATACTACCTATGGCTAGGATTATATACTCGCAGCTTGAAATATGTCAATTCTAATTTGAAATGCCCGTATTATCCCTGCTTTATTTTGCACAATTCTTTCATTTTATGAAAGTCCAGGCATACAAGTTACTTCTTTTTCGGGAAATTATCATTTTTCAAAACCTATTCTCCACCGCTTTTCACCACATGTATCGCACCTGTATACGATTTACCAGTTCGTGGCCCCTCTCAGGCTTTTACCCGCTATAATTTTAGTGAATTTCACAATTTCTTAATATTTTAAAGCTCCAGCCTGTTTCCGTCTCTATGCGGCCCATCCCGGCCGGGAAATTCTACGCCTGTTTTTCTGAATAGTGGTTGACTTTTCCTATTTTCTCTTCATAATGGAGGGTGAAGAGGAGCGATCCCCACCCCGCTGCATTCTGCCATTCCGTTGTGGTTGTATGCAACCTGTTTGTTGTTATGAAGGAGAAACGACCATGATCCAAAAAGAACGAAACCGCGCCGGACGCTCCGGCACGCTGATGAAATCCGTCTACCACTCTTTAAAAGAGGATATCTGCAACGGCGTCATCAAAACCGGCGAGCTGCTCAGCGAGGCCCATCTGGCCGAGCGGCTCAGCGTCAGCCGCACCCCCGTGCGGGAGGCCCTGGCCGCCCTGGAGAACGAGGGCCTGGTGGACATCCGCCGGGGCATCGGGGCCAGCGTCAAGCCCATCACCGCCGGTGACCTGCTTCATATTTACGAGCTGCGGAAGGTATTAGAACCCATGGCCGCCAAAACCGCCGTATACCACTTAACAAATGCCGAGCTGGAGCACAGCCGCAAGCAGTTCCTCTCCTTATTAAAGCTGCGGGAGTCCCCCCAGGTCCAGGTGGCCCGCTATGCCGACGTGGACTGGCGCTTCCACATGCTCATCGTCCACCGCAGCGAAAACGACTATATCGAGCGGATGATGAATCTCATCATCCCCAACGTCCGCCGCATCCAGGCCATGTCCTATCGCCCGGAGGAGCCCGCCGAGAGCCAGAGCCTGGTCCTGGAGGACAGCGTCCAGCGGCACATCCAGCTTATCAATATATTAAAAGAGAAGGACGTGCCCAAGATCCAAAAGGAGCTGATCTCCCACCTGGACTGGTCCCTGGCCGACTTTCTCGCCTCCTCCCCCCTGCTGTAACGGGCCGCCCCCGGTCTTCTCCGGCAAAAAACGGAATATTCTGTCACGTTCTTCCTGTTTTGTCTCTCCCCACAAAAGATTTTCTGAAA